>NZ_JASJXN010000007.1:0-142625 GCF_035018705.1 Undibacterium sp. RTI2.2
TGGCCGCTCCTTTCTCATCTATTTTGCGCTTCTCGCAATAAAATTACTCTCCGGTGTTTCGTTTTGCAAGAACCTCAGTAAATATTTATTTGTTGGTTTTTTGCTTTGCTCAGCATTCATATTATTTATTTTTTACAAGCGGCTTCAAAAAAAATTTCTGCAAACGCTTTGTGAGTGGCAAAAGCAAAAAAACATCTTTGATGAACAATTAAAAATTTGGGTTTATAAAAAAGAAAATCCGCCAATCCTTTTTGGACTTGTACTTGAAACCTCAGCTTCCAGCAGGTCAATCGTCTACTCTTATGACAGCGCACAAATTAAAAATGCTCACTCCAGCATTAAGTCGGCTATGGAGGCAACAAAACATGGTGAAACTTACATATCTATTGACACAGTAAATGTTGGTGGTGATAGTTCTATAAATAATTTTGAATCTGAGATTACTAATCAGCAAATAAAGGAACAATTAAATGGCGACTATCAATAACTTTAACTCAACGGTTTCGAATCAAATAATAGGCAATCAAACAAATACTAATCTAGTAAAAGACAATAATGATTTAATATTAGAAAAACTTGAATTAATTTTGAAAAAAATTGATGCAGATTCTGAAGTTACCAAAAGCCAGGCTATTAAAGCTTCAATAGCTATCAGCGATATAAAACGCTCGATTGAGTCGAAAGATAAAGACAAAACTATTATCGATAGATCTCTAGCAAACTTAGGAAGCATTGCGACTATAGGCTCTTTTGTGCAACAAATTAGCTCACTTATTAACCAGTAACAGTGTGGAGCAAGCTTAAAACCAAGTCCTGCAAATAACATTTATATTTTATGAGAAGTTAGGGCAAATCTTCAAGCGACTTATTTTTGACTATTGGCAGGCTTAACCAAATCCACCACCACAACGCTCTGCTGTTTGAGTAGAGCCTCCAGTGCAGGTAGTAAAGGCCCCAAGGTTTCTGCCAGCATATTGCGTACCGTATCAACCACCACTTGGGTCGCTCTTTCGATTTCTATGTTAAGTGTTGCGCCGGTTTTCTTTTCGGCGAAGACGGTCATGCGCAAGGTTTCCGGGATTAACCAGACTTCAAACCAGCCCTCTTGCCGGTTCACTTCTGCTACCGTCAGGCTGGCGCCGTTGATGGCGATGTAGCCTTTGGCGAAGATGTAGCGCAGCCATTCTGGCGGCACGGCGATGCGGATGACGTAGTTATTTTCCAGCTCGCGGATTCGGGCGATGGTGGCTTTAAAATCAATATGGCCAGAGAGGGGATGTCCGCCAATTTCTGCACCATCTCTGGCGGCTCTTTCTACATTGATGCGTCCCTCTTGCGCGTACTCACCAAGCGTGGTGATCGCCAGACTCTGCTGCATCACATCAAACTCGGCGCGGTGATGGTCATGCAAGCTGGTGACGGTCAGGCAAACACCGTCAACAGCGACGCTGGCGCCGATCTGTAAGCCTTCACAAAATCCCTCTGGAAAATCCAGTGTAAAGGTGCGCAGGCCGGGTTTGTCGGTGATGGATGCAATGCGGGCGATGCCTTGTACGATGCCAGTAAACATGGGAATAGTGTCGAAATAAAATGAGCTGAGGGTGGGGGCGGTGTTATACGAGTACCGCTTTTAGTACTCAATATTGTAAGCGATCTGGCAATTACAGAATTGCTACCTCATTGCCTTCGCTTTTACTCTTACCTGTCAGCTTATGGCTACTGTGGTCGGCGGTTCATGAAAGACTATAAGTGGTAATCGGACAGTAAAACAGCAACCCTCACCGATCGCACTTTGACAATCGATGTCACCACCCATCGCCACGCTGAGTTTTTTGACGATAGAAAGTCCTAAACCGCTAGAATGTTCACCCGCAGTCGGCTTGCTCGATAAGCGTGAGAATTTTTCAAACAAATGCCGCTGATCTTCTTCTGACAAACCCGGTCCTTCGTCTTTAATCATGAAGCGACCAGCACCATTGTCTGATGAAATTTGAATCCAGATCTGTTTGCCTAAAGGAGAATATTTAATCGCGTTGGACAATAAATTATCCATAATCTGGCTCACCGCATCGGCGTCCGCTTTGACTAATACCGGCTGATTGACAGACAGTATTAACTGCAAATCTTTAGCTTGCAGGCTGTCTTGATATCGCTGTGTGACTTCAGTTAAAACCTGCGCCAGATCCAGCGCCTGCAAGTTAAAACGCGAGTGCCCGGTCTCTAAGGCATTCACATCCAGCAGGTTAGTGATGATGTGCATCATGCGTTGCCCGCTATTGCTGATGCGTTGTAAATAATCGTGTTTTTGGGCAACCGGCATCTGCTGATCTAGCCTGCGTAACAGGTCGCTCATCCGGATCACTGAGGTGAGCGGATTTTTTAAATCGTGGGCAGCGATCCCCAGAAAATCATTTTTCTCTTGGTCGAGTTTTTGCAAGCGCGCCACGGCATCGGCTAATTCTGTCGTCCGTTGCTGAACCTTGATTTCTAATTCTTGCTCTGCACGTTGCGCCATTACCAGCAGTTGTTTTTGCGCCAGCGCGCGTTCTTGTTTAATAATATTGATACGATTAGTTTGCGCCACGGCGAGCAAAATCACTTCCAGCGCAGACCCGATCTGAAAGCCAAAATCGGATAGCCAGCTTGATTCGATGATCCCCAGATTCCGTAGCGACGTCATCATCGCGCCAGCCACCCAGGCAGCGGACGCGATCAGCACAATCCAGCCTGGCCGATAACCGCGCGTCGCACTTAGCAAGCAGACCGGCAAGATTAGCAATACCTGAGTAAAGCCAATTAACTGGACAACTGGCGCAATCACATGGTTGTAACCAGCCAGAACAATCACCGCCGCTATCACTGAAAAAACCTGAAATCCGCGAAACAACCACGACACTTTGGGCATCTTTTTAGGCAGATGCAAAAAGTGCGTGATAAACAGGGAGTCCCACAAGATGATGAAGCACACCGTCAGCGCGGGCAAAATATCCACCAGCCAAGGCCAGTCCGGCGCAAAGTACAGACCGATATGACCGTTCACGCTCATGCCAGCTAATAAAATACTGAAAGACAGCAATAGGTAATACAGCATAGTTTTGTCGCGGAACGACATCAACAGCACCAGGTTGTACGCAATCATGGCAAGCAGCAAACCGTAAAACAAACCCATCAGGCTGGACAATACATTGGAGGCTTCCGCAAACGCCTGTGGCGTCCATAATGTGGCGCGGAAAAAAAGCGAGCTGGTGCTTTCTATCCGCACATAAAAAACTTGTGGCGCGGTGTCCGACAAATGAAGACGGAATACCGGATAACGGTGCTGCATTTCTTGCGCAGAAAAATGACGGCGATCGCCAGCTTGGTGCTCAATGAATTGACCGTCGCCAGTGGTTTCGTACAGACGAATATCGTCCAGCATGACGGGCGTCATTTCTAGCCACCAGTCCTGTGGGCTACGAATATCACTTCTTTGCAGGCTAAACCGTAACCAGTAGACAGAGCGGGTGTAAGAAGCGCTCAAATTGCCCGCCAGCGGCTTAAACTTGGCGGCGATGGCGGCTTGCTGAATGTCGTGGATAGAAAGTCGCGCGCTTTTATCCTCAAAAACCTCAAACTCAGAATTAAGCGAACGTTGCGTGGTGGCAGAGTCTAATTGCAGAGTGGCAGCGGCAGCGTGATTGAGCATGCCGGCTAGCAAGAGATAGCTGAGTAGGCAGCTGAAAAATATCCGCAGGCAAATGTTGAATTTTCTCCCTATCATCATGTGCTGACTCTGGTTATTTCCTTAAACACCTGCGTTGTCTGTCTGGTCTTTTGCTCTGGCCGGCTAAGAGACTACAACGCTGGCTAGACCTTGTTCGGTCTTGGCAAAGTAAGATTTTAGACTAACAAGATTTAGTGCCGTGCGCAACTGAAAAGAATCCTAGTTTACAACAAAGGTTTTATGAGTGATTTAGCACTTAGCCCAGATTTTCCATTGGAACAGCGACAAGTGTGCCTTTGGCGAACTGACTGGCTAGACGCGACGACGACGCAAGCTGCATCTTGCTAGGAGGAGCAACAACGCTAGGCAGTTCGCCAAAGGTGCAATTGTCGCTGTAGCGTTTCCACTCAAATCGCGGTGGTGCTATCCCTCTGAAGACCGCATGCCCTCTGCCTTTTTTGCGAAGTAGTAGCGGTCTAATGGAAAATCTGGGCTTAGTTCGGCAGTTAATTCGGCGCTGAAGACATCAGCATAAACCGGTACGACAAGGCAAATGGTAGCGAGGCGTTTGTGTAGAAGAATTTACTTTCAGAAAAGCTTAAGTGTTACCGGGCTAAATATACTCCCCCTTAATTTTTTTAAAAATATCGTATTATCCATATATTATATGGGCATCTAAAATATACCCAACCGGAGTATATTTATTCATTGACTCTGTTAGCGGCAAGTATTGATTTGAACTACACCGGACAACACCCCTCGCCCGCGTGCGGGAGAGGGAGCTTTTTGGCTTCTACAGGCAGCAAAGCAGCAGGTCACGTAGCAGAAATCATCAGCAGAAACCCTGAACACAGGTCCCTCATCAATAACCATCAAAATTCTTCTCATGACTTAACTCAGGCAACAAGGCGTCGTTGGTCATCGTGATCAGGCTATCACGTAGCCATTTGTGCGCCGGATTGCGGGCATCTCTTTCGTGCCAAAGCATATCGACGTGGACTTCTGGCATCTCAAGCGGCAATTCTTTCCATATCAAGGCATCGATCATGCCAGTAGATTCAATCAGATGGCGTGGTAACACCGTCAGCAGATCAGAATTGGCGACCACTTTGCCGCCGGTAAAGAACTGATTTACGGTCAGCAAAATGCGGCGTTCCAAACCCATCTGAGCCAGACTTTCATCGACCAGACCATGCGCTCTGCCCGAAAAACTGACCAGCAAATGATTACATTTACAGTATTTTTCTAGCGTCAATTCTTCCGACGCCATCGGATGTCCTTTGCGCATCACGCAAACATAGTGGCCAGAATACAGGCGCTCATGCCGTATCGGACTGCTGGCGGCGCCTTGCCCCGCAATCATCTGTGCCACCACGCCAGGGAAAAAGCCAACCGCAATATCAATATCACCGCGGATTAGCAAAGGTCGTGGCTCACGCGTGGTCAGCGGCACCATGCGGGCGTTGATCCCAGGGGCGTCGCGCTCAATGAAGCGCACCAGATTTGGCATCCAGAGCGCCGCCGTCGCATCCGCCATCGCCATGCGAAAGGTCACTTGCGCCTTGGACACGTCAAAATGTGTGGGGGCAATAGCCGCCTCCAGATTCGACAGTGCCTGACGGATTGCTGGCCACAAGGTCTCGGCGCGCGGGGTTGGCTTTACGCCGTATGCGGTGCGGATCAATAACTCATCGCCCAGCGAATAACGCAAACGCTTTAAGGCATTAGAGACCGCCGGTTGCGTCATCGCCAGCTTGTCCGCTGCGCGAGTCAGGTTTTGCTCCACCATGACAGCATCAAATACCCGCAGCAGATTGAGGTCGAGAGTTAGAAAGTTCATCAAAGCCGCCTATGAGTGTAGATGTTGCAGATAAAGGCCAGTTCAGTTTAAGAGAACACTACGCAAAATTGAGCAAAAACGCCTCAGAAAGCACCAGCCTAAATATCCTATCATTTCTACAATTATTCACAAATACCATAGTAGATATGAGAAATGATAATTAGATTTATATATTGCACTGCAATATAGTTCTATCATCGCAAATATAGACAGAAATGTGGAGAATAAAATGGCTTTCCTTGATATCGCTTTCCCAGTTACCAGCGCCGTCCCAGTAGCACAAATGGCAATTTCAACCGTTGTTGGTGCAGCTCGCCCATTGTTGGGCTTAGGCATTTTGGCAACGATGGCAATCGTCTTTAAACCTATGCTAGTCGGCATGTTGCGCGCAGCATTGCTGGTTTTGAAGCCAAAACTGACACGTGAAGAAAAAACCGCAAAACGCAATTTGCGCAACGTTATGACGATCCACCGAATCGCCAGTGAGTTTGATTCCAGTTCGCCAAATCTGGCTGCAGAACTGCGCGCAATGGCTGGTCGTAACTAATAAATAGCGTTAATTTTGAAGTATTCTAGCAATAGATTGCTGCAACACGGCAAAAATAGCAAAAGCCAACAGCGTGCTGTTGTTGGTTCTAAGAGCCTGGCATCGATGTTGCCGACCATGATCAGCAGCGGGATTATCACTTTAGTTGTGACCGCCGTAATGCGTTTAGTATGGCTTGGTGTAGACAATAATTTTTTTGGTGCATGGATGGAGGCGTGGTTGATTACCTGGTCTATCGCCTTCCCGGTTGCTTACATGATTAAGCCGGTCGTTAATCAGCTGGCCCGGAAGCTAACTAATTAAGTCTGTACTTGAATAAATACTTGAGTAAATATTTAAGTAAGTAAGCACAAAGCAAAAAAAACTAAAAAGCCGTAAGCATTTGCTCGCGGCTTTTTTTATTTTTGCGTGTGTAGTCTATGAACATTGCGCCATATATCTTTGCTTGATTGCGTCCTGAATATTTTTGATAGCGGTGTCCCGCTCCCGATTCTTCAACACTAGTTCAAGCGCAGGCGCATACCGCCAGATGGTCCACCGTCTAGTCTGAATAAACTGACTACATGACTCAAATTGTCGGCCTGTTCCTGTAGCGCAGTTGCCGCTGCCGCTGCTTCTTCGACCAATGCTGCGTTTTGCTGCGTAATTTGATCCATTTGTACGATTGCGGTATTGATCTGGTCTATTCCCGCGCTTTGCTCAGAACTTGCCTCGGTGATTTCACCTATCATATCGCTGACCCGCTTTACGCTGTTGACTACCTCCGTCATGGTTTTTCCTGCCTCATCCACTAGTTTGGAACCTACCCCCACTTTAGTCACAGAATCGTTAATTAACTCTTTAATTTCTTTTGCTGCGCTGGCCGATCGTTGCGCCAGATTACGTACCTCGGAGGCTACCACCGCGAAACCTCGACCTTGTTCTCCGGCTCTTGCGGCTTCCACCGCGGCATTCAATGCCAAAATATTTGTCTGGAACGCGATGCTGTCGATCACGCTAATGATATCGACAATCTTTTTAGAAGACTCGTTGATTGAGCCCATCGTTGCGACAACCTCAGAAACCACTTGCCCACCTTTTTGCGCAACACTCGATGCAGAATGTGCCAGTTGATTGGCCTGACGGGCGTTATCACTATTATGTTTAACGGTAGATGTTAGTTCTTCCATCGACGACGCAGTCTCTTCTAAGGAACCAGCCTGGCTCTCTGTTCGTGCCGACAAATCCATATTGCCGTTAGCAATTTCGGATGATGCTGTGGCAATCAAATCGGTACCGTTGCGTACTTCACTTACGACAGCAAATAACTTCGCGTTCATGTCACGTAATGCCGCCAACAATTCTCCTGTCTCATCGGTCGTGTTGGACTCAATCTCGCTGGTGAGATCACCTGCAGCAACGGTTTTTGCAATTCTTACTGCGGCTTGTAACGATGTTGCGACTATCTTTGCAATCACGTAGGCCAAGATCAAGCCCAAAGCAATACTGATGACCAAAACAGCGATGATCCATGTTCGTGACGACAAATAAATCTCTTCGCCTTCTTTATAGGCTCTAATGCCACCATCCACATTAGCATCCACCAGGCCGTCTGCAATTTTTAATATGGCACCATTCAGTTTGGAAGATTCACCTCGCAGTGTTGTCCGTGATTCTTCAAGCTGTCCCTGACGTGCCTGTTCGATCATTTTTTTGTTTCGACTTTATATTTTTCCCAAAGAGTCAAGTACTCTGCGTATTTTTTCTTCTCATCCTCAGTTGTCATTAACTTGACGTATTTGTCTTCATAGCTTTTCAACTCGTCGAAATAGGTATTCCAGCGCTTTGAGTAAAAATCGATATTTTTAGCATCGCCGCTGGAGAGGACGATTTGCATTTCTTGTGTGCGCAAACGTGACATGCGCTCTTTGATCCCCATAGCCGCGTTGACGCTAGGCATCCAATTGGTCCCCAGCTCATAGGTCGCACTATTGACTCTCGCCAGTTGAATAACAGCAAAGATCCCAAGAAAACTAGTGAGAACGAGAAGGAGAACGAAACCAACATACAGTTTGGAGGCGATACGCAAGTTATAAAACAATTTCATGTGCAACTCCTGAAAGGGGTTAACTGAAAAATTGCAGCAACTTCGAGAGAGGGAATTGAGGCAGAGTGCTTAATATACGCCCGAACTAAAACCTTGTCGAACTCAATTGAGCAAGCAAAAAAAAGCCGCAACGTGAGTAGCGGCTTTTTTGAGGTTTAATGCTAACTTATCTCTGAACTATGCTGCCAAGCGTTTTTCCAGCGCAGCTTTGGTTGCTTGCAGTTCTGCTGGCAAGTGGTATTTCAACTTATCAAACAATTCTGCGTGCAAAGCCAGTTCTGCGATCCAGGCGTCTTTGTCGATCGAGGTAATGGTGTTGAATTGTTCTTGCGTAAAATCTAGGCCATCCCAAGTCAGATCGCTAAATTCTGGTGTCACGCCGAAGATGTTTTCTACGCCTTTAGCAGTACCGTCGATACGACCCAGCATCCACGACAGAACACGCATATTGTCGCCAAAACCAGGCCATACAAATTTACCATCGGCATCGGTACGGAACCAGTTGACGCAATAAATTTTTGGTTGTTGCGCGCCGGAAGCAGCGATTTTTTTGCCGATTTCTAACCAGTGTTGGAAGTAATCACTCATGTGATAACCCATAAAAGGCAACATCGCAAACGGATCACGACGCACAATCCCTTGCTGACCGACAGCTGCTGCCGTGGTTTCTGATCCCATCGTCGCTGCCATGTATACGCCCTCTACCCAGTCGCGGGCTTCGGTTACCAGCGGCACGGTAGTAGAACGACGACCACCAAAAATGAAGGCAGAAATCGGTACGCCAGCAGGATCGTCCCATGCTGCATCCAGCACCGGATTTTGTGTTGCCGCAACCGTGAAACGAGAATTTGGATGTGCTGCTTTACGACCTGTTTCTTTAGCAATGGCAGGTGTCCAGTCTTTACCTTGCCAGTCGATCAAATGGGCTGGCGCCTCTTTGGTCATGCCTTCCCACCAAACATCACCATCATCCGTTAAACCGACGTTAGTGAAAATCGTATCGCCGCGTACTGAGGCCATGCAATTAAAGTTGGTTTTATCGTTGGTACCAGGTGCCACGCCAAAATAACCCGCCTCAGGATTGATCGCGTATAAACGACCATCTTTACCCGGCTTAATCCAAGCAATGTCATCACCGATCGTTGTGACTTTCCAGCCGTCGAAACTGGCTGGCGGAATCAACATGGAGAAATTAGTTTTACCGCAAGCAGACGGGAAAGCCGCTGCGACGTAATGCTTTTTGCCCTCTGGCGATTCCACACCAAGGATCAGCATATGTTCTGCCAGCCAGCCCTGATCACGACCCATGGTGGACGCGATACGCAAAGCGAAGCATTTTTTGCCCAGCAGTGCATTGCCACCGTAGCCAGAACCGTATGACCAGATTTCACGCGTCTCTGGATAATGCACGATGTATTTTGTCGCGTTGCATGGCCATGCAACATCTTGCTGACCTTTGGCCAAAGGTGCGCCGACAGTATGCATACACGGGACAA
Organism: Undibacterium sp. RTI2.2; assembly: GCF_035018705.1. Lineage (NCBI taxonomy): Bacteria > Pseudomonadati > Pseudomonadota > Betaproteobacteria > Burkholderiales > Oxalobacteraceae > Undibacterium > Undibacterium sp. RTI2.2. The sequence continues at coordinate 9,673 of NZ_JASJXN010000007.1, forward strand.
AATCGCCATCCGTACCCAGCACTTCATACACTGCTTTGCCCATACGCGTCATGATGCGCATGTTGACTGCAACGTAAGGCGAATCCGATAATTCCACACCGATATGCGCGATAGGAGAACCCAGCGGGCCCATCGAGAATGGCACCACATACATGGTGCGGCCACGCATACAGCCATCAAACAAAGGATTTAAAGTTGCGCGCATTTGATCTGGCGCCATCCAATTGTTCGTCGGACCTGCATCGACCTCGTTGGCGCTGCAAATGTAAGTGCGGTCTTCTACCCGGGCCACGTCGGTAGGATCAGAGCAAGCCAGATAGCTGTTAGGGCGCTTGGCTTCATTGAGTTTTTTCATGGTACCGCCAGCGACCATCTGGGCGCAGAGACGGTCGTATTCTTCGGTACTACCGTCGCACCAGTAGATGCTGTCCGGTTTTGTCAGTGCCGCCATGTCGGCGACCCAGTTGATTAATTTTTGTTGCTTTACGTATGCGGGTGCGTTGATTGCTGCCACGCCGCCCATGATAGGTTGATTCACGATACTACCTCCAATGCCATTTAATAGAAATCTGTGTAGCGGCACGGCAGGATCGTCGTTAGGGGATGCCAGCGGTGCGAACTTTGACTTAACATAAGCCAGCTCAAGCACAACGCGGACAGGCACGATGACGGCGGTTCTGTCGGATAAAAAATCAGTCTGGTGTGCTTTTGTTTTTAAATGCTCACCAAACAAACTCTTACGAAAGCAACAATGTAATATTGCATTCAGACTCACACACTGCACGATGCGGCAGGCGCAAGAATCAAAAAGCTACGTGGGCTGGTATTGTACACTCGCCACCCGCCAATCGCTAATTTGCTTCAGAAACCTTATTATTTAAATAATTTTTATGATGTTTAATTGAGAAAGCAATTCTCTAATTAACGTCGTAATTTCAGGAAAAAAATCAGTATGAAAATCGCCATCCTCGATGATTATCAAGACGCCGTTCGCCACTTATCCTGCTTTGATTTACTGCAAGGCCACGAGGTCAAAATCTTCAATAGCAGCGCGGTGGGTGTCGGTCAGTTAGCGATCCGGCTCGCACCGTTTGATGCGCTGGTATTGATACGCGAACGTACCGTTTTATCCAAAGCGTTGCTGGCAAAATTACCGAATCTCAAGCTGATTTCACAAACCGGCAAAGTCGCAGGACATATCGACATTGCCGCAGCCACAGAGCGAGGGATCAAGATTGTCGAGGGCATAGGCGACCCCACCGCGCCTGCAGAATTGACCTGGGCCCTGATCATGGCAGCCTCGCGCCAGATCCCGCACTACGCCAATAATTTGCAGCACAGCCTATGGCAAACCGCCTCCATCGACCCGACCCGCAACCGCCTAGGACGGGTATTAAAAAACCGCACGTTGGGGATTTGGGGCTACGGCAAAATTGGCAAAATGATTGCCGGTTTTGGCAAAGCGTTTGGCATGCAAGTCATGGTCTGGGGGCGCGAGCCAAGCCGACTTCAGGCACAACAAGATGGTTATCAGACTGCCATGTCTAAAGAAGCTTTTTTTGCGGAAAGCGATGTGCTCAGCCTGCACCTGCGCTTAAACGACGCAACCCGCGGCATCGTCACCCCCGCCGACCTGGCATTGATGAAACCGGACGCCCTGTTCGTCAACACCAGCCGCGCTGAACTGGTCGCCAGCGGCGCGCTAGAGGCGGCTTTGCCATTAGGTCGTCCAGGGTTTGCCGCGATTGATGTGTTCGAGACAGAACCAGTACCCGCCAAGCATCCGCTATTACAAATGGAAAACGTCCTCGCCACACCGCATCTGGGCTATGTAGAACAAGACAGCTACGAGATTTACTTCCGCGCTGCATTTCAGAATATCGTCGACTTTGCTAACGGCACGCCAAAGAATGTTTTAAATCCTTGAGTCATACGGGACATCAGCAAAATCGTCCAGTTACAACGACCTCATCCGTCAACATACAAAACGTGATCTGGCATTGCGTTGTTACCAAGCAGGCGTTGGGTGTGTTTCACGCACTTGGTCAAGTAAACGAGGTTTACACGACTGATGTTTTTGTCCATTTGCTTATACTGTGTATTTGATCAGTTTAACTAAAAATAGCTAACGTTCATCGGCGTTTCAAGAGATGTAGAGCAAGCTTGTTATTTTTCTTCTGTCGGTTATTATTGCAAAATGAAAATTAAATCACGTTAGGCCCCATGAAGAACACCCCTGCAGCCGCTGACTACTGGACTCAGTTCATTGCGTCACGGCCCGAATTTCCGGTAGGTCCGCAGTTGCTTGCGCAGTTTCACGCCGGCTCGATACGGAGCCTATGCGATTGCGGCTGCAACAGCTATGAATTCGATCCAACGCACGAACCAAACGTCCCACTATTAGCAACCGCAGATGGGCGGTACGGGTGCGTCTTTGAGATATCGTTTCAATCCGAAGACAAGAACGGTTCTGTCGAGTTAGCAGTGTTTGCGGATGGTCAGGGGCGTCTGGCTGCCATTGAAGTTGACTACTGTGCGAACTCCTACCCTATGCCGCAGGCGGTCAAGCTCGAAGAGGCTCCATATCATTTGCGCGTGTCACAGGCACTTGGCGCCTAACCCTTCCATCGAGCGGACTCGCTAAAGCAGGCCGCGCTACACTCTCTCGTCTATTTTCCGTTCCGTGCGGCCTGCTTTAGCGAGCCGCTCATGTCAAACGTTAGACCCGCGGAGACTTGCAAATGAAAATCGTGCGAAGAACTCTTGGAGCGTAGCGCGATCGTACCTGCTTACTCAAAAACGATATATGAATAAACGTTTCCTATAAATTTTCTGAGAGCGTGTGCTATTTTTAATTCAGCTTTAGATGCAAGCAAAACACACCAAACCCAGCAATGAAAAAAGCGATCATTCTGTTTCTTCTGGCGATACCGACTATATTGCTTATCCACTTTAACGAGAGAGCACATCATAGCCTTCCGAATTGGCTGATTTTTCTCTCAGCCGCGCCGTTTTTTCTGACCTTAATCACCACCAAAGATCCGGATCAGGATATGTTCGGCGAGGCCAGTGCGTCCGTTGGGAACTGGTTACTCTTGTTGTTGGGAGTCGGAGGGATGCTGTTTGGTGTTGTCGGCTTCTCGTTACGAGACACAAGCGCAGTATTGGGTTTATTTGGCTGGGTACTGCCATTTGCGATGGTCGTCACCGTTGTTGCCATGATGAGAATTCTTCGGAAGTGAACCACAAATCCATTGGTTTGTTCCCGATGTGAAATCGTCTACGTTGCGTCCTTAAGACTGTTCATAAGATGAAGGCGATGCCTTTTTTCGACAATCCATTTTAAAGAAATCAGCGCAAAGGCAAGGGATAGCTGGCAACGCTTGCATTTCCTTTTTTATCTACGGCTTGCACTCCAAAAAACACATTGTCCTTCGACACATTTTTCATCGTGTAACTGGTGACGTTGCCGACGTCCAGGCTGTGTTGCCAGTTGGCTGCGGTGGTCTCGCGCCAGAGAATGCGGTAGCCTGCCAGGTCGGTTTCGGAATTGGCTTGCCATACCAGGCTGGTGCTGTTTTCGAGTTGTGCGGTTTGTATTTTGACTTGCGCAGGTGATGCCGGTGCAAGTGCCAGTGTGGCTAAGGCTGCGGCGTTTACTCGTGCTACTTGTGCGGTGTAATTGACGTCGACAAACTCGGGCAGGTCGCCGATCTTGATGCCGTTTTCCGTGCGTACATCTTGATGCTGATGATTGAAATCTTCATTTGGTTCGGTGAAGCGCAAGGCGGCGTAGCCTTGTTCTAAAAACGGAATATGATCGCCGCCGCGCAGGTAGCGGTCGCGGCGGTTGACGATGGTGATTTTAAAATCGGGTACATAGGTTTCACCGATCTGCTTGACCTGTCGTGCCAGCTGGCGCGAGATAGAATCATTCTCGCCGCCGGTAGAAATCAAGGTGCGTAACGGTTCTGGCAATTCAGCGAGGGCTGGAATACCTTCTGCAAATAAACGCACCTGGTTATTGTCAATATGGCCGTCATCCGCGCGCGAGCTGCCGATGATGTCGTTGGTGAACATGCCTGCAATATTCATATTTTTTGCCCGGGCGGATTTTGCAAAATGTGCCGCGCCGAACAGGCCTTGCTCTTCACCTGCTACCGCCATAAAAATCAGATTGGCGTTGAACTTGTATTTGGATTGCGCCATGACGCACGCCATTTCCATTACGGCCGCCGTGCCGGAGGCGTCGTCATTGGCGCCGGGTGCCACGGAGGTGGCATCCATCACATCGGTCGCGCGGGTGTCGTAATGTCCGCTGACGACGTAGTAGCGATCGCTGGGGACTACACTTTTTAGCTCGGCCACTACGTTGACGATGTCGGTCGCTTGCGTCAGCCTACGGCCAGCGGCTTCGGTATAGCTATCAAAGCTCACATTGAGTTTGCCATTCGCACCGCAGCGTTCCAATTCAGACTTGATCCAGCGCCTTGCTGCACCGATGCCACGAGTATCGGACTTCGTGTCCGACATGGTGTGCCGTGTACCAAAACTGACTAGTTTATTGATGTAAGCGTCGATCCGTTGAGCCGAAATTTCTTGCACAATATGTTCGACCATCGCTTGCTTGACGATGGCTTTTTGTGGCGCGTCTTTAGCCAATTCTTCTGCCTGCACCGATAGGGAAGGGAGCGAAAAAGGCAGCAAAACCAATGTGCCAATGAGGCTGGCGGATATCTTATTGAGTTTCAACATAGTGATCTCCAAAAAGCGAGTGAGGTGGTTAGTGAATTAGCGGGTGAAGCCGAGGTCAGCAATCATAACAGCCTGATAAAAAACTGTTTACGCAGGTGGGGCTTATTGATTTTTATGGCGAATTGTTTGCTGTATTCGCTAGATATTTTCTACACTTTGAATATATACACCACTATGTATATATGGAATGTCCAATTAAAGTCTAGGTAATTGGGTATTTTTATAAAATATATTGGGGAGTATGTGATATTTTCAACTTTATTCCGGTTGATTATGGATGCTCGTTTTACCGATTTTCAAAAAGAACGCGGTCGTTATTCCGGCGTGGTTTCCGCAGGAATCTAGCGACTGTTGTTGCATGACACATCAGGCTAAACCGGTCATTGAGTCATCTTATATCGAGAAAATCCAGACCAAAAAAAAGGAACCCGTCGGATTCCTTTTGGTGTCAATACTATGGACTAGCCAGAGACTAATTAGGTATCAGGCTTAGTTGGCTGGTGCGTAGTTCAATGGTACCCATGCGTAGGCCTTGCCTTCAGTACGGACATAGCCCATACCCGGGAAAGATAAGTGTGCCGCAGCGACCATGTAGCCTTCTTTTGCTGCATCGGCATAGGCTTTTTTGCGTTCTGCAGCGGCGGATTTGCTGTCAGAATCAAAACCGATTGTGACTGCCGGGCTGTCAAACTGGACTGCTGCTACGTGCATCAGATCGCCCCATAACATCAGCTTTTGTCCTTTGCTTTCTACCAGATAAGTGGTGTGACCTGCGGTATGGCCATAGCTGGCGATGGCTTTGATGCCAGGCGCCAGATCGGTATTGCCGTCAAACGATTTGAATTTGTCGGCTTTGACATAAGGGTTTAAGGATGCCATTGCACCTTGAAAGAAGCCTTTGGAATCGGCTGGCGCTTTGTCCAGATTGGCCTGACTTAACCAGAAGTCAGCATCATGTTTGTCTGCACGGACAACCGCATTAGGGAAGGCGAGTTTATCGCCGTTCATTAAGCCGCCGACGTGATCGGGATGCATGTGTGTGATGTAGATTTCATCGACTTGCTCAGGCAGATAACCGGATGCTTTCAGGTTATTTGCCAGCTTGCCCAGGGTTGGGCCAAACAAACCCGCCGCGCCGGTGTCGATCAAAATTAATTTGCTGCCCGTGTTGATCAGGTAGCCGTTGACCGAGGTATCCAGCGGGCTATGCTGATGTACTTTTGCCAGCGCTTTGTTAGTTTTGTCAGCAGTGGTGTTGGTCAATAATTTATCCACTGGCAAGGCAACTGTGCCATCTGATAAGGCAGTCACTTCAAAATCACCGAGCATGACGCGGTAGTAACCGGGGGCAGAAGTTTTAACCATAGGGGCAGCTGCGTTGGCAGTGCTTGTACCTACTAAAGTGAATGCGGCTGTAGCAGTCATCAGCGCCAAAGTACTGGCGCGCAAAATACGGGCGGTTGTCACGTTTTTATCTCCGAAGATGCGCAAAATAGCGTGGATGCATTATGCCGAAGTTTTTAGAATTCTGCTTTTGACGACAATACGCGGGAGCTTGATTTTTCTGACGCCTTAGCAAGAGCTAGAATGAACGCCACCGCGCAATCCATCGGGCCTTTTGGTTTGAACCCTTCGGGAGTAGCCTAAACGGCTACATAGCGTTTGGACTGATTCGCATTCTCAAATATATGTCAACACACCGTAGTTGTTATCGTGAGAACGGCGTCGCTTTTAAGCAGGGGGTATGGGGCAACAAACGTCGCTGGATTCCGGCTAAAACCTCGCCGCAATAATGTCCCCACTTCTGAATATCAATCCCACTTGGATCAAAGTCTAAGCTGAATACAGGCAATATTTAAATATACTCCCCTATTTTTCTGTAAAAATCGCCTTGTGAACCATAAAATACGTGGGCGATTAAATATACATGAGGTGAGTATATATAATCATCCAATAGCAGATTTTTAAGTTCAACGCCGAGCTTAGCGTTAAATTCAAGCTTAAATTCAGTATTTATTGTTGGCGTAGACATTCGGGCACAATAAGAAACTGCAGCGTCGATGCTGCAGTTTTGAGTCAGTCCTAATTCAGTTTCAAGACCTTCATAAACTTGCCCATTGCAGAGGGTGCGTCCTCAAGTGAAACCGCTGGCGATGCCGAGACTGGTGTTTTTCGTTGCGGCATAATCCCTTGTTCCAGCTTGAAGGCGGAGACAGTTTTTGCCAGCGTTGCGGCTTGATCTTCCATGCTTTCGGCGGCGGCGGCGGCTTGTTCTACCAAGGCGGCGTTTTGCTGTGTCATCTCGTCCATCTGTGTGATGGCGCGGTTGACTTCTTCAATCCCAGAACTTTGTTCCTGCCCGGCGGCAGTGATTTCCGCCATGATGTCGGCGACTTGTTTGACCGATTTAACGATGTCATCCATGGTCTTGCCTGCGGCATCAACCAGCTTGCCACCGGCATTGACTTTTTCTACCGAATCACCGATCAGCGTTTTGATCTCTTTTGCCGCACCGGCGCTGCGCTGCGCCAGGTTACGTACTTCGGATGCGACCACTGCAAAACCACGTCCTTGTTCACCGGCGCGGGCGGCTTCGACTGCGGCATTCAACGCTAAAATATTGGTCTGGAAAGCGATGCCGTCGATGACGCCGATGATGTCCACAATCTTGCGTGAGCTTTCTTTAATCGAGGTCATGGTGTCGACCACCTGACCAACTTCTTTACCGCCCTTGACCGCAAAATTAGAAGCAGATACGACCAGCGTATTTGCTTGTCGCGCATTGTCGGCATTGTGTCTGACGGTGGCAGTGATTTCTTCCATCGAGCTGGCGGTTTCTTCCAACGCGCCTGCCTGAGTTTCGGTACGTGAAGACAAATCAGCGTTACCGCTGGAGATTTCTGCCGAGGCAATGGCGATCGCGTCGGTGCCAGTACGGACTTCGCTGACGATGCGGTGCAAGCTATCGTTCATCTCTTTTAAGGCATTGAGTAATTCACTGATTTCGTCCGAGCCAGAGGTCTCTTGATGGTACGAGAGTTCACCAGCCGCAACTCGTTTAGCGATTACCAATGCGTCTTGTAACGGTATTGTGATGCTGCGTCTGAGGACGATAGAAAACGCGGCGCCAATCAACAACATCACGCCGCCAATACCAAACAGCAAGGTGGACAGACGCTTGCCTTTGCTCTCGGTTTCGCCAGAGAGTTCTTGCGCGGCCTTATTTTGCAGATCAACCAGTTTATTGATTTCTACCAGCGCTTGCTGTTGCAAGGGATCGATTTTGCTGGCGATGACTTTGACCGCTTCTTCGCTGTTGAAGTTGAGAATCATCTTGTAAGCCTCTTTGTAAGGCTCATCCGTTTTTTGATCAAGCTGATTAATACTGTCGATGATCTTTTTTTCGCTATCGCTTAAACCAACCGCCACCAATTTGTCGCGCGCCTCAATAAAGCGGGCACGCTGGACTTTGACGATGGCTTTTTGTTTATCGATTTCGGCGATGTCGGTTTGTAGACCAATGTTGCGCAGCGCCAGGCCGCCTTCTAACAAACCACTTTTCATGGCAGCGGCTAAAGCGGTTTTATTATTGGAATATTCGACTCCGGCGATCATCTGATGTCGATTGCTGGCACTAAAAATACTGTCGGTAATCAACAACAAAATCAGCATCGCTAAGATCACACCAAAGCCGATACTGAGACGGGTTCCTATGCGCAGGTTGCGTAGATTCATCGTGATTCCCCATGATAAGAATGTGACGTCATCGCAGACGGTGCGATGCTTTTGAAGCAAATTCGAGACAGTAATCTATGAGCAAACCTGTTAGCAGACAGCCTAAAAAGAGATTGCCCATAATGACAGATAGCAATAGCACAGAACTACCGTAACAGAGTTTTACATGAAGAAAATTTTGAATCAGATAAATAGTTTCGAACAAGCTATGGTAATCAAATCACTTAAGCTTATTCTTTCATTAAGAGATTTTTGTTGATTGCCACAACGTCGATATCTGTTAATCATATTACGTCAAAAATTGCTGCATTGCACTTTGATACTTTGCGGTGTGGTAAGCACCACAAATTTGCTCATTTTCTGTCGCTTAAATCTCAACTAAACCAGTCACAGTGGACGCCTTTATAATAGTAAAGTCAAAATAACAAAGTCGAAATAACAAAGTTAAGCGGGTTCAGTCCGGGTTAAACCATCTTTGTCAGCTTGTGGACTTACGTTTGCTTAATTGCATCTGCTCATTGCGTCACCTAACCTTGATCTTATTACTGCATCGATATGAATAGCATACCAAGCACAACATCAGCCACACCAAGTACATCAGCTAGCAGCTTAACAGCAGACAGTCTGAACCAATTCGGTAGTCAATTTTTGCCAGGGCATTTGGGTATCCGCATCACAGAATTAGAAGGCAAAACCGTACGTGCTGAATTGACTGTCGTTCCGTCGCTAATGGCACCTAACGGCTTTTTACATGCGGGCAGCGTCGTCACCCTGGCAGACACCGCTTGCGGCTACGGCTGCATCAACAACTTGCCAGCCGGCGCGAGTAGCTTCACCACGATAGAACTCAAATCCAATCACCTCGGCACAGCACGCGATGGCATTGTAGAAGTCGTCGCCACCGCCGTCCATGTCGGGCGCACGACCCAAGTCTGGGACGCGACTGTCAGCCATCAGGGCAAAACCATCGCGCTGTTCCGTTGTACACAAATGGTGTTATTTCCTAAGGAAGTAAAATGAGCGATCTCAGCAACCCGGTCTTACAACAATGGCTGGCAAAAGAAGTTGAAATCCGCGCCAGACTGCAGCTAACTGGGGTTGTGCCGCTGGAGCAGATGAAGCAATTCAGTGGATTAGAGTTTTTGCAAGGCATCCTCAACGGCGAGTTACCACGACCACATATCGGCGAGACTATGGATTTTTTTCCGGTCGAAGGCGAAGCAGGACGTATCGTGTTCCAGGGCACGCCTGGCCGTCAGCATTACAACCCGCTGGGCAGTGTGCATGGCGGCTACTTCTGTACCCTGCTTGATTCTGCCGTTGGCTGCGCAGTGCAATCGATGCTACCCAAAGGGATAGGCTATACCACGCTAGAAATCAAAGTCAATCTGATCCGCGCACTGACAGATAAAACTGGACCGGTACGCGCTGAGGGTAAGGTCATTCAGGTCGGACGACAAGTCGGTACTGCCGAAGGCCGTATCGTAGATTCTTTAGGCAAGGTGTATGCACATGCAACGACGACTTGTTTGATTTTTCCTTTGCCTTGATTAGCTCATGAGCGGCACCATCACTTCTGCTGTAAACATTGTCAAACAGTTCTGGTAACTGATGGCGACGAACGATTTTCACGCCACAACAGCAATCCTGCCAGAGACTTATCCGGCACATGCTAACCGGCAGCATTTGGTAGAGCTGATTAATTAACTAAGCATTCTGCAGTGGCCAGCCAAAACCTGCCGCACGGAGTAAATAAGATTTCACAATCAGGCGATGGAAAGGGGCAATCAATCTGAGATAAGCTCGCCCCAGATGATTGTGACAATGGACCACGGTTGAGATCGTTAGATAGCGTACTGGCTCGGGATGATTTGGCTGAGATTGCAACATCACAGACAATCTAAAATCTAAGTGCTTGTCGTTTTCTCCCAGCACAATTTCATTGCTACTTTTTTCATAGATTTTGAAGATATAAATCCGCCTGACATCTTTGTCAGATGACTCTACTAGCTGCTGAGAAGTTTTGATGCCAAAGCCAGCGACCAATACATCACGTAAGCGCATCAATTGATGTGCCCATGGCGCTTGTTGCGAGAGGACAAAGCGCGCCAGCACTTCTGGATCGTCACTGGCATCTGGCGGTAGTCGTACCGAGTACGCGTCTGCCAGATCCGGCTGATCGTACAGGTGGGTGATGCGCGATTGCTCGGGCAAGGGACTGGCAACAACCTGCTGGTAGGCACATTGCATGATGAACTCCCGTATGAGAAAACCTGAAAGATAAACAATCCGTATTGCGGCAATCTAGGATTTATGCGGAGCGACTAAGCGCTTCGACAGTATCGACTTTCTGTGTCAGCATTAAGCCAAGGATTGCTGGTATCTACCACCGCGCCGATTTTGTACAGCATGTGCATCATGCCCATGTAAGCACGATCAAAATAGGGCATATCTTCATGGTAGCCTAAGGCTAATTTCACCAAGGTTTTGCCATGGTCAGTATCGGGTGCGGGGTATGGTGTTTTGTTTTTGAAATCAAACTGCTGCACTGTGAAAGGCTCTAGTTGCCAGTCAATCAAAGCTGCAGCAGCAGGTAGTAACAGCGTTTCGCAATCATGCAAACTCAACTCAGGTCGTATTAAGCCAAGCTCGATATATGCCTGGTGTACGGCAGCAAAAGAGGCTGCCGAGTTTGGATTTGTATTTTTGTCTGTGTTTAAGCTTGAGCCTGAAAATGAGTTAGAAACTGCACCCGCGTCCAGCAGCCCTCGCCATGCTTTAGCCATCGATGTACAAAACCCGGTTGAGATTGATTTGGTACAGCCAAAATCAATGACGCCTAACTGACCATCTGCCATAAACAAAAAATTACCAGGATGGGGATCGGCATGCAAGCGACCCAAATCACAAACGCTATGCCAGAACCAGTCGAACAATAATTGACCATAGTGATCGCGCTGAGCCTGACTAGGATTAGTGGTCAGCCACTGGTCAAGATGCAGACCGTCCAGCTTTTGCATGCTCAAAACCCGCTGGCTAGAATGGCTTGCTACGACAGCCGGGATCACAATCCCGGGCAAGCGTACGCGCTCACCAAACCAGCGCAATTGTGCTGCCTCGTGTTCATAATCGAGTTCTTCGCCGAGCTTATGTTCCAGCTCGCTCATGATGCTATCTAACAATTCTTTGCGAGGGACTAGATCAGAACCAAATGCCATCGTGTGCAAGAGACCGCTTAGCATGCGGATGTCGCTGCTGACTGAGGCAGCGATGCCCGGATATTGGACCTTCACTGCCAGCGCCTGACCATCTGCCAAGCTGGCATGATGCACTTGTCCCAAACTCGCAGCAGCAAACGATACCGGATCGAAGTGCGCAAACAGGTGTTCGGGCGCTTGCCCAAATTCGCGGGTAAATACTTTATGCACCAAAGCGCGGTTGAGCGGCGTCACCTGGTAACAGCCTTTTGCCAGTTCACGTCGTATGCCTTCTGGCAAAAAGTTGGCTTCCATACTCAACAACTGCGAGATTTTTAAGGCAGTACCTTTCAACTGATTTAAGGCTTTAAATAAAATCCGCCCTAACTCGGCTTCATGCTGATCTTTTGCTGCTGCTTGCTGTTGTTCATCGCGGGTCAGCTGGCGTGCTTTATGCCCGACATGGTTAATGCCGGCATGCGCTAGGGCTAAACCACTGATGGCGCTGCGACTGAGCTTGCTGGTTGGTGGCGTGTTATTCATCACGCACCAAGACCACGTTTGGCCAGCTTCAACATGTCTAGTAAACCTGAGCCGTTTTGCATCAGGCGTGATAACTGATTGCGGATTAAGAATCCCGCCAGTTCTGACAGCTTATTGACCACGCCACTCTTTAAGGCCAGCACCAACACCGCCAAGGTCAGATCGACTAACTGCGTGGTATCAGAAAATTCTTCGGATTCGTCCTTCAGCCAATAAGCAATCACCGCAAACAAATAATCGGCAAATAGACCACCCAATAAATTTTTAAAATCACAGGCGGCAATCTCACCGCTCTGCTCCGCCGCGTCGATAAACTTGACCACCTGCTCCCGCAATGCCTGCTGCCCGGGCATGTTGTCGCGCATCATCAACAGCGGCGATTTACCAACGATGGTGCGCGTGATTTCAACAAATTCTCGGTCCGCCAGCAACAACTCCAGTAAGGCATCAACCAATCGCTGCAAACGTTCTTGCAGACCAAACTGCTCCAGACCAGGCGTTTCTAGCGTCAGTTCCAAGACTATTTCTATGCACAACTCGTAATACGCCAGCAGCAGTTTCTCTTTGCTGGGGAAATATTTATAAATCGTCGCATCACCAATCCCAGCCTCGCGCGCGATCTGCTTCATGGTCGTCGCCTCATAACCATGCTCGGTAATCATATCGACCGCAGTCCGTATGACATGGCGACGGGTTTGCTCTTGCTGGGACTTAGATGTTTTCATTTTGGAGATTAACTATCGTTAAATTCAATTATTAGTGCACTCAATGTATATTAAGTATTTTAAAAGTGCAATAAAATGATGATTTAAAGAGAGTTTGTATGCATAAATGCCAGGCAAAGTGAACTGCTCCAAGACATTTAAACGCGTAAAAGAATCATCCATGATGTTTGTGATTACATAAAAATCCCAGTATTTTTAATATACTCCCCACCATTTTTGTAAAATATGGCCTATTGTCCAGACTTTACTTGGACAATTAAATATACTTGATGGGAGTATATTTAATTTGTGAGCCAGGCTTGCCAAATAACGATGCGAAAAGTGCGTAGTTTTGCTAGCCGCCTTGGGCAATCCTCAAATCTGACACAACAATCCCATCCTGTTCAACGTCTTTCCACTAAAATGCGGCTATGCCCAGCCTACAACTTAAACCGCTCAGCTTTGCCGTCCGCGCCAATTTGTACACGCACTTAGCCGCGATGGAAAAAGCCGGCTTGCCTACCGACAAAGCGTATGGCTTGCTGGAATTGCCGGCACCAGCGCAAAGCCGGGTCGTTGCGATGCGCAAACTGCTGGCGCGTGGCAAAGATATTCCGGTAGCCGGACAACAGTCAGGTTTATTCAGCGATCTGGAGGTGCATTTGCTCCGCGCCGCTACCAGCGCAGGTAGTCCCGCAACGATGTACCGGCGGCTGGCCGATACGTACACCGAAAAAGATCGTCTCAGCAAAGCGGTTAAATCACGCTTAAAACTGCCGCTGATGATTTTAGGTTTATCGTTATTGATCCAACCTCTACCCGCCTTAGTGGCAGGCAGCCTGACAGGCGGAGGCTATGTCTGGAGCGTAGTGCGGCCATTTCTGGCAATCGGCATAGGCGCTGTGTGTTTTAAAAAATTCCACCACTGGCTGCAAACTGCATCAGCATCACCACTGCGTGAATGCATAGAAAAAACGCTAACCAAAATCCCCTTATTTGGCGCGATGCATGTGCGGCGCAATGCCAGAGATTTTTTTGAAAGTCTGGGCTTGATGCTGGAAGCAGGTCTGCCGATGTTTGAGGCATTGCCCAAAGCCTTTAAGACCATCAGCAATCAATTGATACGGGCAGACTTTGCCAGGATTCTTGCCAGCATGCAGCAAGGCGCTACCCTCGCCTATGCGCTAGAAAATTGTATTTATATCGGCAATCCGCAAGTGATTAGTCTGGTCCAGACTGGTGAAGCTAGCGGTACTTTGCCAGAAATGCTGTTACGCCACGCCGCGATGGAGACGGCGTCTTTGTCACATTTCCAGCAACAGGCGGCCGATTGGGCGCCACGGATTGTGTACGGCGCAATCATGCTGTGGATGGCGTATAGCATTTTACAAAGCAAAGCGTTTATGCCCAACGTACCCAAAGACCTAGCATGAACTTGGGCTGCACTTAGCATCAGCTTGTCACGACGTAAGTCTCTTTTTACAGAATACTGCGTCAAGTCCGCTACATCGTCATACTTATTTATATTGAAGGCTTATGTCCAGATCTATCCTCATTGTTGAAGACGAAAAAGCGATTGCTGACAATGTAGCCTATGCGCTCGCCACCGATGGCTTTACGCCACACCACGTCACTTTGGGGCAAAATGCGTTGGATTTATTATCCTCGCCAAATTCACCCGCACCCGCTTTGATCGTGCTGGATATCGGCTTGCCCGACATGAGCGGCTTCGATGTCTGCCGCCGCTTGCGCCAGTTTTCAAACCAATCTTCCAACATACCGGTGATTTTTTTAACTGCGCGCAGTGATGAAATTGACCGCATCGTGGGGCTAGAAATGGGCGCAGATGATTACGTCACAAAACCATTTTCACCAAGGGAGCTAGTAGCCCGCATCCGTGCCGTGTTGCGCCGTCTGGAAGCGGGTCATACACAAATCCTCAAAGAGAGCGGCACACAGAATCATACCGACCGTTTTCAAGTGCGACCAGCAGAAGGGCGGATTATGTATCTCGGTCAAAGTCTCCCTCTCACTCGCTATGAATACCTGCTGTTAAAAACCTTTATCGATCATCCGGGGCAATTATTTTCTCGTGCGCAGTTGATGGATATGGTCTGGACAGACGCCAGCGATACCTTAGAGCGTACGGTCGATGCGCATGTGAAGTCGGTGCGCGCCAAGCTGCGCCTGATCGCCCCAGAAGATGATCCGATACAAACCCATCGTGGCATGGGTTATAGCTTTTCAAGCCTATGAAAATCGGGTTACGAATACTATTCGGCTACTTTTTAGTCGTCGGTCTTGCGGCATGGTTTGTACTAAATGTGTTTGTAGAAGAAGTCAAACCCGGTGTCCGTGCGACACTGGAAGATACCTTAGTCGATACCGCACAATTGCTGGCGCAGCTAGTGGCCGAAGATGTCAAAGCTGGCGATTTGCCGCACGCTGCCTTAATCGGCAGATTACAGAACCATGTACATCGTAGTGTCGATGTCAACATCAGCGGCGTCCAGAAAGCAACGCTGGATTATCGTATTTATATTACGGATATCCATGGCATCGTCGTGTTTGACTCGGACAATAAAGATGTCGGCAAAGACTATTCGCGCTGGAATGATGTGTACCTGACTTTGCAGGGCAAATACGGTGCGCGTAATACGCTCGCTGATCCGGCAGATAACAATTCCAACGTAATGCATGTTGCGGCGCCTATTTTGGACGGCGGACGCATTATTGGAGCACTCACAGTCGCTAAACCCATCTCTACCATCACACCATTTATCGAACGTAGTCAACGTAAGATTTTGCGCCGCAGTGGCTGGCTGATTCTAGGCTCTTTACTGATCGGCATAGGATTCTCGTTCTGGCTCAGCCATTCTTTACGCACATTACAACGCTACGCTAGCAGCGTAGAAAACGACGAAAAAGTCAGCCTGCCAAAACTGGGAGATAACGAAATCGGTGCCCTTGGCCGCGCCTTAGAATCCATGCGTAACAAGCTGGAAGGCAAACAATATGTAGAACAACTGATGCACACTCTGGCGCACGAATTAAAAAGCCCGATTGCCGCCATACAAGGTTCGGCCGAACTGCTAACAGAAACAATGCCAGAAGCAGACCGACAGCATTTTTTGCGCAATATCATCGAACAAAACCAACGTCAGAAGCAACTGATCGACAAACTATTAGCCCTGATCAAAATTGAAAAACAGCAGATACTCGATAGTGTCAGCAAGATTGATTTACCCGATCTGATAACACAAGTGCAGGCGGATGCCAGCACCCGTCTGACGGAAAAATTACTGCAATTGAGGTTAGATGTGCCCGCAATCACCGTAATGGGCGATGCCCTACTATTGCGCCAGGCTATCGGTAATTTGCTCGATAACGCCATCGCTTTTTCTCCTTCTGGTAGCACTATCATTATTGATGTCAGCCAACAAAAAGAGACGATACAAATCCAAGTAAAAGATCATGGTGCAGGCATACCTGACTACGCTATGGCACGCATTTTTGAGCGATTTTATTCATTGGAAAGACCAGATGCAGCCAAGAGTACAGGCTTAGGTTTACCGTTTGTACGTGAGGTTGCTTTATTACATGGCGGGAGCGTGACTGTCAGCAATCGTACTGATGGTGGGGTTTGTGCTTGTTTGAGTTTTCCAGATCAATACTTGCATTAATTTTGTAATAGCAATACATCGCTTTAGATATCACATTAGCTAATTACCGAAAGTCCGCACTTAGGCATTAAATATCTAATTGAATGAAAAGATATAAAGAATTCATTTTTCACTTCACACAAAACGCATCAATAACGCACACAAGTTTTTTACAGTAGCAACTCCCTCAACCCAGAGTCTTCTATGCAAAAAACTTTACTCTTCAAGGCCATTATCGTCGTTGTTTTGATGCTGTTGATTGGCGTACCTCTCATGATGATCGAATCGACCATTGCCGAGCGGATGCGCTTTCGTGATGACGCAGTCAGAAGTATTGCAGCCGATTCTGTCAGCGAACAAACTTTATTGGGGCCTGTACTGACCTTACCTTATAGCGAAATGTATGAGGAAGAAGAAATTGATGTGGCGACTAAAAAATCGGTGGTGCGCAAATATTCGTTGGCTCATCAAGTATTTGTCTATCCCAACACTCTGAATATCAAAGGGGTGATCGACACAGATCGTCGTTATCGCGGCATCCACAAGGTACTGGTCTACAGCGGTCAACATGCAATCTCTGGCGATTTTGTATTGCCATTGCTGGAGAGTCTACCCAAAGATAAACTTGCGTCACACATCAAAATGGGAACACCTTACATCTCACTTGGTTTGAGCGATACACGCGGCTTACATAATTTTCCAAGATTAAACTGGGGCGAGAAATATTATGAATTTAAACAAGAGAGCAAGCTACGTTCACTACAAACGGGTTTGCATGCGCCGCTGGATGTGATGGAGTTACAAACGCCAGAGGCAATCAAATTTAGTCTGGATCTGGCGATTGACGGTATTGAGCGTATGTGCTTTGTCCCGATTGCGAAGAATAATCAAATCAGTATTGCGTCTAAATGGCCTCATCCTCAATTTGGCGGCCGCTTTTTACCTTCGCCCAAAGATCGCAAGATAGATCAAAACGGATTTGTTGCCACATGGAATATATCGGCCCTATCCAGCAGTGCACAACAACAAATGGGCATGCGCGAAGCAGGTACGTCGACCGGACAAAATGCAGCCTATGGCAATACAAGCTTAACGGCCTTTTTAGATAGTTTTAGCGTCGCTTTTATTGAGCCAGTTAATGTGTATTCTCAAGCGGATAGAGCGATCAAATAGGGCCTGTTGTTTGTGGCGCTGACGTTTGCCGCTTTCTTTTTGTTTGAAGTGCTCAAGCAATTACCAATTCATCCGGTGCAATACACCTTGGTTGGTCTGGCACTCACCGTGTTCTTTTTATTGCTGGTGAGCTTGTCGGAGCATATGAGTTTTGTACATTCCTATCTGCTGGCGAGCGGTGCTTGCATTTTACTGATCGGTTTTTATCTGAGCCATGTTTTACGCAGCTGGAAGCGCGGCATGGGATTTGGCAGCGGCCTGACCTTGCTGTACGGCGTCTTATTTGGCCTGCTGCAATCAGAAAGTAATGCGCTAATTATGGGTAGCATTTTATTGTTCAGCGTACTCTCAGCGATCATGGTGATTACTCGCAAAGTTGACTGGTATCAGTTGGGTAAATCTTCTGTGGTGATACCTGGCTAATTGTCTGAAGATCAAAAGAGAAGTTCAAAAATAAGAGGTCCAATATTTATAAGGCTTAACAGGCAATTTCATGCCAGCAAGTCCGTTTTTATTGGACCTCTCCCCCACTTAAATATGGGATTGAAAATGAAAATCTGGTTACTTCGCTCTTTCCGGCATGCAGCATGGGCACCGTTGAGTGTCTTTGCGTTTTACGCTATTGTAGCAAAAGGCTTTAATGCTTATCTTATTTATCCGTGGTTAGACATGCCTACACATTTTTTTGGGGGCATGGCTATTACTTATTTTTATTTGATTACAGCGAGCTATTCGCAAGTCTTTATCGAGCCGATTCCCAGAATAATTCAACTTATTCTGCCATTGGGCTTGACGACGGTAACCGCTGTCGTCTGGGAATTTTGGGAGTATTTGTCAGATGTAATTTTGGGTACGAAAATGAACTTAGGCGTTTCAGACACGCTGTCGGATTTATTTTTCGGATTGTTTGGCGCTTGTTTTTTGATGGCGGTTTTGCGTAAGTCCTAAATATGAAACACCAGCACAAGATTGGTTACACGTGCTGGTGTTCAAATTGAAGATTAAATTGCCACTACGTTGGCGACGACTTTAAAACTTGACCTCTAACGCTTTATTTCACTAAACGCATCGCCTGTTTTCCATGTCGCCATGCCAGCGGCGTTTGCCACCGCATAACCAAGATTCAGCGTAAATTGTGCCTGCTGCACCATGCCGGATAAATCCCAGTTAGGGTCGTAGCGGTCAGTTTCTTGATGGTAGTGTTTGGTGAAGTTATGCATGACGCTATTCGAGACTTGATCATTTTTTTCAAATTCAAAATGTCCGTCGCCCGAGAAAACGGCAGAGCCTACGTTGAATGCCGGTATGCCAGCACGGGCGAAGTTGAAGTGATCTGCGCGGAAAAAACTTCCTGATAAATCTGGCACTCGCGGTGCCAGATGCATGCCCATTTTTTTGGCAACCACGGCGGCGGTTTGGTTCAGGCTGCTGTGCTCGCTGCCAGCCACGCCGATATCCAGTGTTTTGCCGACAAAGTTCATACTGTCCAGATTTAAATCAGCACTAGTTTTTGCCAGCGGCCATAGCGGGTTTTTGACATAGGCAGCGCTGCCCAGCAAGTATTGCTCTTCAGCGCAAGGCCATAAAAAAATCAAAGTACGACGGGCAGGGTGCTCAACCGCGGCTTGTGCCATGGCGATCAGTGAGGCCGCACCGGAGGCATTATCAATTGCACCGTTCCAGATGTGATCTGCTTTTTCAGTGCCGGAGGCGGCGATCTTGCCCAGATGGTCCCAGTGAGCGGAATAGATCACGGCTTCTTCTTTCAGCTTGGGATCGGTACCCGGCACCATGCCGACGACGTTGAATTGTTCTACCTTACGCACAGTAGTTTTCAAATCCACTTGTGCTATTGCGTTGATGATGACCGGTTGGAAATCACGGCTCTCTGCTTTGGCGCGCAAGGCATCCAGATCTTGACCCGCAGCGCTAAACAAGGCTTTGGCGGTATCGTCATGCAGCCAGCCTTCAATCGGATTGCCAGCACCGTCCAGATGGAAGCGTTCGTGACTAAAACTATTCACCGGCACGCTCCAGCCATAGGAGGCTGACGGCGTAGTGTGGATCAGCAAAACGCCTGAGGCACCTTCGCGCAAAGCTTGTTCGTATTTATATGTCCAGCGGCCGTAGTAAGTGAGCGATTTTCCGCCAAAACGGTTTGGTTCCTCGGCGGTGGGTTGCGGATCGTTGACCATCATGATCAGCAACTTGCCTTTGACATCGACGTTTTTATAGTCGTTCCAACGTTCTTCTTCAGAGCGGATGCCGTAGCCTACAAAAACCACGGGTGCGTTAAAAGCGATATTGCTTTGGTTGCCACCCGTGCCGTACACCGCTTGCGTGCCAAATTCGGTTTTCATGATCTTGCCACTAACCTCAAACTGCAGGCTGCTAGTGGGCTGGGCGGTGACGCCTACTAAGGGCACGGATTGGCGATAAGTGTTGCCGGATAAGGGTTTTAAGCCAATGGCGGCGGCTTGGGTTTCCAGATAACGCACCGCTAGATCGCCACCGCGCTGGCCGGTGCCGCGACCTTCCAGTAAATCATCTGCCAGAAAAGCCAGATGGGCGCGTAAGGGCGCTTCTTTGATTGTTTGTGCCTGGGTGGAGATCGCTGTTATGGATAAGACGACAAGCGTTGTGCTGCATAAACCCGCGCGCAAAAACGCCACGGGGAATTTAAAATTGATCATTAAAACCTCGTGGCGTTTTCTATTGTGTTGCTATTTTCTTGCTGCTTAATTGCGGCTTAATTTTTGTTGCAGACCGATAGGGTCTGCTAACATTTTTAGGCGAATTTATCCAGGAATGCAGCCAGATGTTTTGCACGTGCATGAGCTTCTTCTACACTCGCAGATTTTTCAGAATGTGTCAGCATCGAGCTAGTCAGCAATGTCACGAAAGAGCGATCCAGAGCTTTGCGTGCTGCGGACATTTGTTGTGCAATACCATCACAATCATCAGGCTCAGCGGCTTTGGCGATCAGCTTTTGGATGCCACGTAACTGACCTTCTACCCGCGCCAGTCTATGCAACAAATCTTTTTTCTGTTGGTCGGTTAATGCTGTGCCTTGAACGATCTTTAGCGGGGGAGTATCTGCCATGGTGTTGCTCCTGTGATGAATTAAATTGGGGGATTACAATAAATATACTTATACCCTACTGAGTATCGTACAACATTTAAATCCTGAAGTGCAATCAATTCGGCTTAAATAAGCGGAAATTAGCGTTTTTTTTGCTTATAAAGTAGGCAGATACCAGACAGACGTGAGGCAAAACAACAGCAAGCGTAGCTTGCGTCCGTTTACACGGCGTACCGCTTCACCGAATATATTCACTTTCTAAGCCGTTCGCTATTCCATCATTGGTGCGAGTGACGCACCGATCTTCGCTGGCAAGACAGCCTGAAGGTCGGCAACGTAACCAGTTAGGTGATGAAAAATGTGTCGAAGGACAACGTATTTGTTTGGCTGCAAGCGGTGTATAAAAAAGGTAATGTCGGCCTTGCGAGCTATTTCTTGCACTGCGCTTGAGTGACTTATTAGTTTTCCATTGCAGCAACACCAAGTTTCTGCCGAAGGAAATAGGTACTAATAAGTCCGCGTAATCGTACGCATGTTAGTCGTTAGCATGTGCAGCAGGAAGCGAGTACACGGCGATAGTTGCGCATGGCTTAGATCTCAGTTTTAAGTAATCAGTCAGGTTTGCATGCGTACGATTACGCTGTGCTAATCGCACCTACGCTGGCTGCGCGGAGCTTTATCGTGCAGCGTCCAGCGACCGAAGGGAGCTGCCTTGACCGCAGTGTTAGGCTGCACTATGCCCATGGGTTTGGTGGTCGAGGTCTCCACTCGGAGAGATAGTGCCTTAGCAGTGGATTGTCCCATTTACTGCGGTAGTTACGAGGATCAACGTAAGTTTCAAATCCGTGACGACGACAAAGAGCCTCTCCTTTGGCGGACGTGCACTCAACGTGGACGTACTTGGCTCCGAGCCCACGCAGCGTTTCCACCGCCGCAAGCAGCAACTTAGAGCCAAACCCTTGACCTCTAGCGGATGGTTCCACTTCAATAATGTGAACTTCACCGCCGCCATCTGTGGACATTTGGAAGACAGCAAAGCCGATGACTTTTCCTTCTGCGATGGCGCAAAGCCCCTCGCCGGAAGCAAACGATTTTTCAATAACGTTCCCGTTGCAGTAGAACCCCGTTCCGCCTAGCTCCTTTTCAGTCTTGAGCCATGCGAGAACTTCTGCAAAATGGTTCGTGTTAGCGGGTTCAGTACAGACCACGATGCCCCCTTCTGTTCAGCCTAACGCTGGAGTTAAGCGGCGGCGAAGCCGTCCGCCTTGAACGAGATGTTAGGCCTACGGATTGTCAGCATATAGCGCTGACACGAGACCATTGCTACCAAACTGCAACGCTCAATTGAACCGTGCCATTTACCGCGTGTCGTAAACGAACGCGTGACCATCAATGAGCGATGTGACGCGATAGCCACGGGCAGATACTAGCTCTTGAACCTGAGCCAGAGAGGCACCGTTTGGAAGCGATGCACAGAAGGTTTGCATCTGGCCGCGCCCCACAACGAAAGGCCAGAACATGTAGACGAGGCCGCCGAGAAGCAGAAGACCGAGAACGGTGTTGATGCGTTTACGACGTATCGATAGTGCCATGCTTTTGGAAGCCTAACGTGATTTAATTTTCATTTTGCAATAATAACCGACGGAAGAAAAATAACAAGCTTGCTCTACATCCCTTGAAACGCTGATGAGCATTAGCTATATTTGGTTATACTGATTAAATACACAGTATAACCAAATGGACAAAAACATCACGCCTGTAAAATCGCGTTTATTTGACCAAGTGCGTGAACGCTTTAAGCATTACAGCTTATCAACAGCAAGGGTGCGCTATGCGCACCGATTCATATGGTAATGTTTCTTTTTAAGCTCATCGTTTTTTCATCATTGGTGCGTATGACGCACCCTCAGCATCTGAGCGATCTTAGTCGCTTTGCTTACTGGTTTTAGCGGCACTTTTGAGTGCTTTGAGTTTATGTCCTAGCCAGGAGTCGCGCACTGCCCAGCGGGTGCGCAGGTAGCTGATGCGCGCTTTCCGTATCAGATCGGGATTGGCAATCGCGCCTTCGCATAAAGCAACGCTACTGGTCGCAAACCGGGTTTTGTAGGCTTGTTCTCCACGTCCCAGATCTATGCTTGAAATGCCTAAACTTTGTACATGGCTGGCACATTCTTTTAGTAAGATCAGACCGACTGAGTAGACGGCATAATCCACTCGGTACCAAGGGAACCAGAAGTGTAAAACCCCGCCGGAGCGCAGCCCAAAATGCGCTGCGACAAGCTCATCACCGACATGCAAGGTAGAGAGTAGTCCGCCGAAATCAGAGCCGTCGTGAGCGCGGAGAGAATCCAGCATTTGCCGCACCCAAGGGATCGCAAAGGTATCGTGCCCTTCGCCTAAAGTGCGATTAAATTGCTCGGATTTACCTTGTAAAAGCTGGGCAAAATCATGGTCGCTTGTGCTTTGCATGGTAAAACGCAACTCACCTTTTTCACGCGCTACTTTTCGTTCCATCTGCTTGATGGTTTTTAGGACGCCCGCTTGTTTCACGTTTTGCAGCAACGCCAGTTTGTCGGCATATACTTCAAATCCACCCTCGAGGTCCAGCACTTGCGAGCGGCTATGCGCCCAGGCATAGGGCTTAAAATCCGTCCGGCTTTGCGGCATGTGGTCAAAGCCCATATAGCGCACGCCCATCGCTTGCAATAACGTTTTTGGCGAAAGCTGGATACCGTTATCTGTGATTGGCCCTTGATAATCGGCTAAGAACAAGCCGACGGAGCGCGCCTGATATTTTGATAGACGATGGAATGGCAACACGCCAACGATTTGTCCCGCATCTTCACAAACCACAATCCGCGTATCGTCCCTGATGCCTGCGGCAATCTGTGTAAATGTCGGATGATAATAGGGACTTTGGTAGGTGCTTTGAGCCTGGTTTTGGCTTGAATTTTGATCTTGAGTCGAGCCATCTCGTATTTGCAGCCAGCGTGCAATTAATGCTGCATCAAGTTCTTTACCGTGTATGAGCTTGTATTTCATCTAAATAAGGGTAAGTGGAACTTCTAAAAAAACATATCTGAGCACAATGTGACCCTGCATATTGATCGAATGCTTGTTGTAAGTTCTCAGGGTTTTGATTCGTTGATACCATTAAGTGTAGCATCGCTGATGCTAGTACCGGTGTTTAGTCTGCTGTTGAAGAAGGCGCTTGGCCGGGTAATAATATCAACCGAGTTTCCACAGGTCTGCTTGATTGGCATTTTATCCCTGCCCATACGCATTCTGTCTCAAGAAGTTTTCTTTTATCAAATAGCTGCCGTATGCTGGCATCTTTCCATCTTTCTACCAAAGAGACATCATGTTAAAGCGCACAAGTTTAATTTTGCTACTCGCTCTGGGTGGCTGCAATGTGGAATTTAGTGACAACACCAACGCTGCTAACAATGGGCCGGTCATTCAGGAAAAGCGCGATGTCGCTGAATTTACTGAAATCGATATGACAGGTCCTTATGATGTTGTCGTCACCGCAGAGGGCGGGCCAGCCTTAGAGATCGTCGGTAACGAAAAACTCGTTAAGGAAGTTGAAACCGTCGTCACTGGCAATACTTTATATATACGCTCAAAGAGTAAAACGATTATTCATTTATCGACCAACTTTACGCCGACTCAGTTGACCGTTAAGGTCGCCGCGAGCAAACTTAACCGCATTAAAGTCAACGGTAGCGGTGATCTGGTTCTAGATCGATTTAAAGGCGACAAATTAGAATTGGCGATTAATGGTTCTGGCGATGTACGTGCCAACGGTACTGTCGGCGAGCTGCAAGCCAATATTAATGGCAGCGGTGATATGGACGTAAGTCAATTACAGGTCGCTAAAGCACATGCCCAGATCAATGGTTCTGGCAACTTAAAACTAGGTACCGTCACAGAAGAATTGCAGTCACAGACCAA
This sequence comes from Undibacterium sp. RTI2.2, assembly GCF_035018705.1. Lineage (NCBI taxonomy): Bacteria > Pseudomonadati > Pseudomonadota > Betaproteobacteria > Burkholderiales > Oxalobacteraceae > Undibacterium > Undibacterium sp. RTI2.2. Next base: position 34,478 of record NZ_JASJXN010000007.1, read on the forward strand.
TGGTTCCGGTGATCTGGACGCGAACGACCTGAAGGTGGCTGCGGTTAATGCCACGATCCGGGGATCGGGCGATGTTTCTATTACTGGCGATATCAAGCAGTTCTCGGCCGAAATTAATGGCTCTGGCGATATGGAAGTTCGTGGATTAAAAGCCGCTGGTACCAAAGTCCGTATGGGCGGCAGTGGTAGCTTGACCTTAGATGGCACAACCACCGATCTGGATGTTGTGGTCAACGGCTCGGGTGATTTTGACGCTAGTAATTTACGATCCGACAAAGCGCAATTCACTGGTCATGGTACAGGCAATATGCGATCAAACAGCGTTTCGGATACATTAAAAATAGACTTACTCGGTTCTGGCGATCTGGAGGCTAGCGACATAAAAACACAGCAGATTGAAATTGTCATGGACGGCACCGGTAGCGTAGAACTATCTGGTCAAGGCAAATTGCTCAGCGCCAAATTGCATGGCAGCGGTGATTTAAACGCCAGCAGTTTGTTAGTAGAACGCGCCAAGATCAGCGCCAGCGGTACCGGTGTGGCAGAGGTGAATGTGAAGCAAAACGCCGCTAACGGCAGCAGCGACAGTAGCAATTCACGTATTGTTAAGGTTGATAAAGATGGCGTAGTGCGCTAACACTAGATTAGTAATGCAGTAACAACGCAGCAAAAAGTCAAAAGGGTGCAGTCATAAAAACTACACCCTTTATTTTTTACTTAGCTCAGACCAATGGCTATTTCATTCTGAACTTATGCCCCAGCACCAGCCAGCTTGAGGCAATCAAACTATTCAAGCCCAGTATCAGTTGCGTCAGTACATGTGCTGGCAAAATCCAGACTTGCCCCCGTGGAGTGCTGATCTGTGTCACCGCGCTGATCACCGGAATGACCCAATCAGCTTCTGGCGTCACGTCCAATAAAACATCTCCGTCTGAGTTAGTGTGAATAAACACATCGCCGCCCAAAGCCAAACGTAAGGCAATACCCTGACCGCTACTTGTGGAATAGGTAGAAATTGTTCCTATGGCTTCTTGTAATTCACGATTTTGCAAATCCATCCATGCCTCCACATCTTGCGGTGTTTCTAAGGAAACCCAGGCATGTTCTGGAAAGTCGGGGATATTTGTCATTGAGGTAGTTTGTATTTAGGTTAACCGAGATTTTCCATTATGTGCACAAGAGTTGCTACTTGAGTGCTGACGGCGCATTTTCGGTCATTTTTGACGCTCTTCGTTGCTCATGGCTCGTTATGAGCGTCTTATTTATAACAAACTCGCATCAAAACTGCCTCCGCCATCAGCTCAAATCGTAATGGAAATTCTCGGTTTAAAAAAGATAACAAAAATTCATAGTAAGACTTAGGTAAAACCTTTCCCCTTGCGTCTTGCCCAGATAAATCTGCGTAAGTCCTGCATAGAAGAGAACTGGTGCAGAAAACGCCATTTAGTTTTTGCTAAACGGCATCATCCGGCAAATCAACTAAATATGCTAGTTTGATTTTTTGCTGCCTGATTGGCGATCCCAGATTAATACGGTACCTGCAACCACGGCACAAAGCACACAGAGCCAGCCAAACAGATCACCGATAGTCGAATATAAAGTAGTTAAGCGCGCAGCTATGTTTGTTTTGACGAACAGTGTTTGTCCCGGCATGCCGCTACTAGGTTTTTCTGCAAGCACCCGACCATAGGCATCACTTACTGTTATCAAGCCGTCGCGTGCAGAGCGCACAACGACGTAGCCACTTTCTACCCCGCGGGTGAGCGTCATTCTGGACGCGATCCATTGGTCAAAGTAAAAGTCCCAGGCGGGTACTAACATTACGCCAACGTTTCTCTCCGCATAGGCGCGACCCAGACTTGCAAAATGCATGTCTTTGCAAATAGCGAGGCCGTATAACGTAGCGTCGATCACCTTCGTCTCATAGTCGACTCCGGTGGCGTAATCACGTTCTGGTGGTGCCATGTGATGTTTTTGGTAGCTATTAGTGAGTATGCCTAATGGTGAAAACATCCAGGCCAGATTGCTACGTGTTGATCCGTTGTCAATCGCACTGCCTGCTGTTATCCAGACGTGGTGTTCTTTAGCGAGCGAACTTAAATGGCGTTTTAATTGTTCTGCATTGGCGGGCGTCAGCATCGCGATTTTCTCTGGTAAAACGATAATCGTCGCGCCCTGTGCTGCCAGCGTTGCGACATGCTGGTCGTATTGTTGCCAAATGTGGGCGGCATAGGTCGCACTTGCTTGCAGGCCGATGGCATCGTCAATACTGACCAATCCAAACACAACTTGCTGCGTGCCGGACGGAGCTTGCAAGCGGAATTCGCCATATGTAAAAGTGGTGATCAAGAGCAAGGTCGTTAACCCATATGCCCAAGGCGCATGGTGCAAACGCCTGCCATACACAAAAGCAAGCGCAATGGCGGATGGAAATAATGCCAGCAAAAACAATAAGCCTGCCACACCAAACAAGGAAGTCACTTGCAGTATTGGTAAAAATTCTGCCTGCGAATAAGCAAGACTGCCCCAATTACCATCGGGTAAAAAATGCGCCATTAAGGTATCTACGGCAGACCACACCACGGGATAGACCAGCACCGTCCACCATGATTGGTAACGCAGCACAAGACGCCGCGTGGTCATGATGACGAATACCCAAAGCCAGCTTTGTGCCAATATCACCAGCAGAGCAATTGGCGCTGGCATAACCAACTGGTAGTAGTGCAGGTTACTGCTTAGACCAAACAAAATGGCTACGGTACTTATCCAGAAAGTATCCCGCTTATTGGAGAGCAAAGCGATGACCAACAAAGGTACTGGCGCAATCCATACCAGCCACCAGACAGGCGTTAAATTGACTACAAAACGCAGCATAAAACCGATCAGTAGCGCAGCGCTAAACTGAAGAATGAAGCTTCGAATTGATGATTTGGCGATCAATCTGAACAGGGATTGCATTATATTTCTTTCAAAAAACTTTTGGGAGTTGGTAGTGTCCCGCATTAATTAAACACAGTAGTGACAAATGCTGGATAAAAAATTAACTTTATAATAACCTAGGCTTATGTCTGTATTGACTAAACATCAGCCGATCTCTATCAATCTCACCCTAGGCTAATATGAATCCATCCCAATTACCACCCTTACGCCGGGTAATGGCGCTGTTACTGCTCAGTGGTGTTTTGCAGCCGTTTGCGCAGACGTCGGCTGCAGATCATATGACCGCTAGTACCGATTCTGGTGCCGCTAGGATGGACATTTTACTGGCGCAAAATTTTTCAGATAAATTTGATCCCGCACTGTATCTGGTGAGCGAAAAACTCGATGGTGTACGCGCCTTGTGGGACGGTAAGCAGTTACGTTTTCGCAGTGGCAAAGCTATCCACGCACCTGCCTGGTTTATCGCGGCTTTACCCAAGCATGCAGTTGATGGCGAATTGTGGATGGAGCGGCATAGTTTTGACCGGCTATCTGCCGCGGTGCGGCGTCAAGAGCCGGTTGACGCCGAGTGGCAGAAAATCAGCTATCAGCTGTATGAGTTGCCAAACGGTGAGGGTGATTTTGCTCAACGTTACGCTAGCCTGCAAGCCAGCGTAGCGCAGGTGGGCGTTGCCTGGTTGCAGGTGCTGCCACAAGTGCGGGTCGCTGATAAGGCAGCATTGCAACAAAAACTCAATCAAGTGGTACGTGATGGCGGCGAGGGCTTGATGCTCCATCGCGCCGATGCGCCATGGCAGACCGGACGATCAGACGTATTGCTCAAACTAAAACCGCAGTTAGATGCCGAAGCCGTCGTCGTCAGCCACGAACCAGGAAAGGGCAAATATCAGGGCATGCTCGGTGCGCTGGTACTGCAAACACCGGAGGGCGTGCGTTTCCGGCTAGGCACGGGTTTTAGTGATGAGCAAAGGCGCAATCCGCCAGCGGTGGGCAGCACGGTGACTTACCGTTACCGCGATGTAACCTCAACGGGTTTGCCAAAGTTTGCTAGTTTTTTGCGGGTGCGGCAGCCAGAATAAAAATGCAGTGGCGGCAGTTAGAAATACGGTCAGAAGTGTAGCCAGAAGTATCGCTAGAAATATAGCTAAAATCACGCCGAGTGTTTGCCTGATGTGCAATGTAGAAAATTATACTCGTTAGTGGTATATTTAAAAAACCAATTAAAATATGGGGAATATGATTATTTTTTTCCTATACTCCCCATTTATTTGCTGTAAATCTTGCTTAAATAGCCGCCTGAGTATTCACTTGCTGGGTGATGTTGCCAGGACCGATTTTCTCGGTTGAGGTCGCTTGCGGTTCTTCCTTAGCGTTGCCGGTTTTTATTTCTGCGGCTATCCCAAACAAGGGTCGCAATACCGCTACTCGACGAACTATTTCAAAAATCCCAAAGCTGACCGTCAAGGTAAGTAAAATCAAAATAGGACCTTCGACCGCTGGTGTGAGTTTAGCTGGTTTGAAATAGTGAGCCATGACGATGATCAGTGTTTGGTGGACGATATACACAGGGAACACCGCTTGTGTCAGATAACGTCGCTGGCTGCTGTCAAATTGCAGGTGGCGATGGGCAAAACCGCAGACGGCAAGGATGGCGCTCCATTGGCACAAGGCATACACCACACGTTGCAAGTGACGCCAAAATTCAACCTGCGACGCTGGTATCACTGTTTCACCCATGGCGTAATACACAATCAACGAACCCCAGCATGTGATGGCGATGCCCAGATTGAGCCAGCGTTGCGGATTCAGCCTTGCCCAGAAGTTCGCTTGCGTTGCTAACAGCGCGCCCAATAAAAACAGGACGAAATAGTTGGCGTGGTTATACCAGTCATCCACCAGTGCATGGGTTTGGGGAAAACGGCTGAACAGGCAGATACGTTCGATCGCAAAAATAGCCACAGGCAGAGCGATGATCTTCCAGCCCGTCAGCAAATTCGCCAGCCAGTCAGAGATCGCGTTAAAGCGTTTGCCAAAGGCGAGTATCAGACAACCAAGTACGACGCTGTAAACCCAGAGATAACTGACAAACCAAAGGTGATTCCAGGTCGGCAAACGCAGGCAACCGTCTTTGTCGCAAAAGCCGTGGTAGGCTTTCAAATACAGCTGCATAAAGTCGAAATAGCTGCCTTGATAGGCGACTTTTTCGACCACCTCAAAATATGATTGTGGTGGCACGATCACCAGCATGCCAAATAGCAGCGGTATCAGCAGACGGCTGCTGCGCTGACGCATGAATTGCGTCGCACTGAGTTTTTTCAACATAAATGCCGAGGCGACACCTGAAATCATAAACAGCAAACTCAGCCGCCATGGCGATGACAGCATCATCAGCGGTTCAATCGCGTCACTGGCAAAGGGACTTTTAATATGAAAACCCCAGGTCACGTAATACATGCCGGTGTGATACACGATCAAGAGCATGAAGGCGAAAATACGTACCCAATCCAAAAAAAACAGGCGGGAGCTAACATTAGCATTGGCAGCGTGTGGGTTCATGGCAGCGATCTCTGAAGTTGTTTAGATTGAACCCAGATTTTCCATTAGACCGCTACCACTTCGCAAAAAACGCAGACGGCGTGCGGTCTTCAGAGGGATAGCACCACCGCGATTTGAGTGGGAACGTTACTGTGACAATTGCACCTTTGGCGAACTGCCTAGCGTTGTTGCTCCTCCTAGCAAGATGCAGCTTGCGTCGTCGTCGCGTCTAGCCAGTCAGTTCGCCAAAGGCACACTTATCGCTGTCAAATGGAAAATCTGGGTTGAACAATTTCAGGTTAAATCGATGTACAAGCAGAGGCCAGCGGAATGTGGCGAGATGGGATTTAGCCGGGGCGAGTCGGAATTGTCTGTAATTTTTCCATCACTTCCGCTCGATATTGGCGGCTGCACGGCACTCGTGCGCCGCCTCGCAGCAACAGTTCGCAGTCGCCCTTCTCCAGAGTAACGATGCTGTCTATCCAACTCAACTGCACTGCCGCGCGGCGATGGCAACGGATGAATTGCGCGCCAAGCTGATCCACTAATCCGCTCAAGGTCTGGCGCATCAGGGGATGCTCACTGGCGGTATGCAGTACGACGTAATTATCGGCAGTTTCTATCCATTCGATATGTTCAACACGGACGATGCGGGTGACGCCACGCTCGGTAATTAACAGCTGCTGAACCGCATGACCAGTGCCAGCCACTGGCACCATCGCTGGCAAGGTTGGCGTCTGGCTGCGGTCTTTGAATCTAGCCCGCACTCGCTCCAGCGCGCGTTGCAAACGGCTCTGATCAAACGGCTTCAGCAAATAGTCAATCGCATTGGCGTCAAACGCCTGAATCGCATAGTGATCGTAGGCAGTGACGAAGACGATCAGCGGTGCAGGACCATCAAGATGGTGGGGCAATGAGGCCGCCAGCTCCAGTCCGCTGACTTCTGGCATCTGGATATCGAAGAAGGCGACATCCGGTTTGAACTCAGCTATTGTCTGTAAAGCCTCAATTGCATCCCGCGCTTCTTCCGTCGCGCTAATATCCGGTTCTTGCGACAACAGGCGGCGCAACTTATCGCGTGCAGGGCGTTCATCATCGACGATCAGGACGCGCATGCGGTTCTCCAAGGCAAACGCATTTCTGCCAGAACGCCAGCGGGACTCAGTTGAGTGAGCGTTAGGCTGGCGGTGTCGTCGCGGTATTGCAGAGCAAGGCGTTCGCGGATGTTGCGCAGACCGATGCCTGAATGGCTGCCGGCATCGGCGTTTTTGATCTGAAGTTTGCCCTGATCATCGCTCAGGCGCAGTAACAAGATATCGGACTTGCCGTTGCCGTCTGCTTCACCTGACTGTCTCTTCTCACGTTTCGCGCTGATCTGGATATGCGTGGTTTGACGGCACTGTTCGACCGTATGCTTAAAGATGTTTTCCAGCAGCGGTTGCAGGCTCATGACTGGCATGGTGCAGGTCAAAGTGTCGGGATCGATTTGCCAGTCCAATGTCACTCGATCAGCATAGCGCTCTGCCATGACGCTGGCATAACCGCGCACTAGGCGCAACTCGGTGCTGAGTGGCGCTTCATGCTGTTCGCTGACTTCTAAGGTGGCACGCAGAACATCTGCTAGCTGAATTAACGTGGCATCGGCTTTGTCGACATCGGTATGCATCAGGGAAGAAATCGTGTTGAGTGCATTAAATAAAAAATGCGGCTGCATCTGCTGCGTCATTCTTTGCAACTGCGCCTGCCGTAACAAGGCATTCGATTGTTCAGCATGAAGTTTTTGTTTGACCAGCTCAAAGTAAGACAGCAGGCCAAACAAAATCACCATAAACATACTCAAAAATATGGATAGCTTGCTCGATTCGTATAAAAACAATTCTGGCCAGTCACGGTGATAGTAATGCATACCCATGAGTGCATATACGCCATGTCGTATGCCGAATGTAATCGAAACAAAACAAATCCATTGTATTGGCAAGCACATCATTTGCAGCGCAAACCAGCGCCACGGCGTTGCGAGCAAGTAGTCATACGGTTTTGTCAGGCGCCGTTGTATTAGCAAGATAAACAGACCAGTGATTGCGGACGAACTTTCCCACAAGATCGGCTGCCAGATTAGTCTGCCACCGTCGCGCTGGAAGTCCTGTACGGCAACCCAGACCATCAGCAAAGAAAACAACAGCCATGCCGTGGCGATAGTGATTTTGCTGCGGGTGGAATACATGTTGGTTGCGCCTGGTTACGGTTTATTTACCGAAGCTCATGTCGGTAATAACAGGCAAGGATGATTGCCGATTCCGCTGGATCTGTCAAAGTCAGCAGAATCGGCGTTACTGATCAAATCGCATTAAAGCTTCGTTAAGATTGCGCTAAGGCGTAATGAGTGATGCACTTACTATAGTGTTATTTTTCAAACAGCCAGATCTGGTTTGGCGAGTTTTGACAGAAATCCAGGACGATCGGTGACCGGTCTCTGGTTCCCAAAGATGCCAGACACTTACCGCTTTCTACTTCTTTAATATGACCATCTTGCTGCACTACAAATTTTTGGTTACTACCAAAATGGCATTGATAAAGCTCAACTGGCGTACCTGGCTGGCGTGACGCGCCACGTACGTCTAGGCAAAAACCATCGACACCTACGATCGTACTTTGACCGTACATACTTTGGGTCACTGTCCAGCGTTGGTTTTCACGACCATGGCAGCGATACACATACACCGGCGCCCCATCGCCTATACTATGATCCATACTAGCATCCATACATAAACGATCACCGCCAAGTTCATTGCGGATGGTTAAATGTGTACCACCTTGAGCGTTTGCATTGCCGACCAAACCGAGTGAAACGAGTAATAGAAAAGCGACCATTTTTTTCATTTTTTACCTCTGGAGAATGTGAATATAGAGGTAACAATTCGTCTGAATTAAGTGCGCGGAGGCGGACAAAAAAGGTGGCAAAAAAGCGCTGCAATTTTGTTAGCCCGCTCAGGTTTAATCAGTTGCTTATGTTACATTTCGAAAACGCATTAACAGCGAAAAAAGACATGAGAACCTTGTATATGATGTAACAAGATGGTTTTAGAACTTATGCAAAATTGTGACAGCAAAGGGAGCCCGCAGCCGGGTAGTTTTGCCTAAGTCTTAATTTTATGTAGCGTGCTTGAACAGGGTCTCGGACGCCGTATTGATAAAGAATACTCAGGCTAGAGTAGGTTCTCCGCGTATTTTTATCGCTCGGTTTTCTTGGGTGAAAATTATACTCATTATAGGTACATTTTAACTGCCCAATAAAATTCTGGGCAATAGACCATATTTACATATTTAAAAGGGGAGTATGTGATTTTTGCTAAGGCGTTAGCGATAAGTTAAAGCTGCTTGGAATCACGTCATGTCGCACCACGGCGTGCATTTGATGGCGGCGGCTTAAGCTGTCGGCGCTCCAGGTTTGTTCCCAGCCCGGTGGGTAACTGAGTCGCAGGTCGGCGCGTTCTGGCAAACGTTGACGTACCGGCATGGTTGGCAGGTACAGTGGTAGCGGATTGTCGGCCGTATCGGCTCCCAGACTGTACGCATAGTCAGGGAGTAAGACTTCACAGATTTGGGCAAACCAGTTCGTATGGTCTTCGTCGCGGCCCAAGGCTTGCGCTAGTCCGGCGGGGTCAAACCGGGCGAAAGCGTCGATTAATTCTGTCGTGCTCGCGCCCGGAGCATCGCCCCACCCCATGACCGGATTGAAGTTGTAATCCGCGCCAGAGCCATACCAGCCCTCGCGCCACGGTCTTTGCATCCATTGCCGCGGTCCTGTGAATAATTGCCAGCGCCAATGCAGGCCAGAGGGTTTCGGCCAGCTGTACAAATACAATTTTTGGTAGCCAGCCTGATGTAAGTCACGCACCATCGCCATCAGGCGCGCATGTGGCATGCGTTCTGGCGGCTGGCGGCGGAATAAAATCGCTTCGCCATCGGCATGTTGCACATCATCAGTAGATAAATTTAAATCCAGCGTACGCGATTCATCGCCAAACCGTGCTGCCACCCAACCCGTGAGTAAATTAACGGACGTCAGCACGCCATAGCCGCGATGACGATGGAAAATGACGGTGCCGGGAGCGATCGGTTTCATGCTGATATGTGTCTGTGTTAGAGGTTTGTTTTAGAGGTCTGTTTTAAAGGTACCAGCGACGTTGCCGCCGCCGGACTAATCAACAAAGTTAGTACAAAAGTAGTGAGAAGTCTAATCCAATTTCGCTGCGAGTAAACTTCAGCGCTACAATATACCCACCAGATCAACCTTCTCATGACAAAACCATTATGACATTACGCATCATTGGCACCGGCGGCACTTTCGATAAACATTATGATGAACTGGCGGGTAAGTTAAGTTTTGCAGACAGCCATTTACCCGATGTTCTCAAGCGCGCGCGCATCACTGTGCCTGTAGCTTTGGAAGCGGATCACTTAATGGACTCACTCGATATGGTGGACGCGGATCGTCAGCGGATTTTGGCCTCGTGTCAGCAAGCACAGGAGCATGCGATTGTGATCATCCACGGCACAGACACCATGCGCGAAACCGCTGAGGTATTGGGCGCAGCCAATTTGGATAAAGCCATCGTTTTTACTGGTGCGATGATCCCTTACGAAATCGCCAATTCAGACGCCTTATTTAATCTCGGCTTTGCCTGCGGTGTAGCACAGCTATTGCCAGCAGGTGTCTACGTTGCCATGAATGGTCAGGTGTTTAACTGGAATAATGTACAAAAAAATCGTGCTGCCGGCGTTTTTGTAACCAACTGATGTAGCGTATTGATTGGCTCAAACATGAAACTACTGCTATCAATTTTCTTGCTGTTATTGTCGGTGCTGGCCAGCCCAGGTCAGGCGGCAGAAACGCGCTTTGACAGCCTGTATTTCTTCCAGTCTGAAGACGTATTGAAGTCCAAACAAATCAAACCCGACGAGATAGCTCGCTTCTCTAACAAAGTGCAGTCGCAGATTTGGAAAGCCTTAAAAAAAGCATCGATCCCCTCCACCAGCGGTTATCTAGTGATCGCCGTGCGCTCCGATGGCAAGGTAGCGACCTGGCTGGATATGGAACCTGCTCTACATGAATTTTATGAGAATGAAATTATTGAAGCGGTCAAAAAAATCGGTCCGTTTTCTGTTGATCGGGGTTTGGTCGTATTTGGTATCAAGATGAATATCGACACCCCCAAAATGTTTGATTTTAAACGCGCTAATGAAATGCCCAAATTCACTACCCGTGCCAAGCCTTCTCCTAAAGAATGGCAAAGCGTATTAAAAAAAGTTAATAATCCTGACGATATTGAAGAAGTCGTGATGGCTGCCTGGCCAGAAGAGTAAGCAAAGTAATTACAAAAAGTGAGTAATAAGTAACACGCAATGTCAGTCCGCTAACGATGCAAACAATAGAGCTGATCCCCGCAACAGAAGCCGATTTTGAGGCTCTGTTAGCACTGCGTATCCGCGCTATGCAAGCCAGTCTGGAGCGCATAGGCAGGTTTGACCCGCAACGTGCGCGTGAGCGATTACGTGCCAGTTATGACCCTGCGCTAACACGCCATATTGTGATTGATGGCGATCAGCGCATCGGTTTTGTGGCGGTCAAACCCTATGATGCCGGGTTGATGCTAGACCATTTATATCTTGATCCTCTTCATCACGGCCAAGGTATTGGCAGCCAGGTATTACAACAAATTTTTAGCGAAACAGATCAGCGTGGGTTGAGCTTATATGTAGGTGCTTTACGTCAAAGCGACGCTAGCTTGTTTTATCTGAAACATGGGTTTGTGCTTAGTCACGAGACGGAATGGGATATCTACTATGTACGTCCGCCACGCCTGCAAAATTGAGTATTTCTACTGACGCAAAACTGTTAGCAAGCTCAGTCAATCCTGATTAAAATTCTTCTTTGCCGTCTTCATTATCCAATTCAAATCTTTCGGTCACTCAAATGCAAAACGGTATCCTGCAACACATCACTCCGCACGCGACGTATCTCAGCTTTACGATCAAACCCGCAGCCGATATCGCAGCTATCCGCAGCGCGCTCATTGCATTGTCTTCGCTAGTCGATGGTGAGCGTGTCGTGCTAGGTTTAGGCGCGTCCCTAGTCACCGCTTTAGGCAAGACGATCGACGGGCTATATGAATTTGTCGGCATTGAAGGCAGCCGTGTCGGCTTGCCTGCGACACCCGCCGCCGTATGGTGCTGGTTGCGAGAAACCGAGCGTGGCGAACTGGCGCACCAGACTCGCCGCGTGCGACTCGCATTAAATCCCGCCTTCGATTTGCAACAGGCAATTGATGGCTTTAAGTACGATACGGATCGCGATCTCACCGGCTATGAAGACGGCACCGAAAACCCGAAAGACCAAGCCGCATTCAGCGCCGCCATCGTACAAGGACAAGGCGCAGGCTTCGACGGCAGCAGCATGGTCGCCGTCCAGCAATGGTTACACTATTTCGATCAATTTGACGCCATGTCCAGCCAAGACCAAGACAACGCCGTTGGCCGTCGCAGAAGCGATAACGAAGAGCTGGAAGATGCACCGGAATCTGCTCACGTCAAACGCACAGCACAAGAAGATTTCGACCCCGAAGCATTCTCGCTGCGCCGTTCCATGCCATGGGCAGAACAAGGCAAAGCAGGTTTATATTTTGTCTCCTTCGGCAGCACGTTTTACCCATTCGCCGCACAATTGCGCCGCATGTCCGGAGCAGAAGACGGCATCGCCGACGCGATCTTCAAATTCAGCCAACCAGTCACAGGCAGTTATTTCTGGTGCCCGCCGATGAAGGATGGGCGGATTGATTTGTCTACGATAGAAGACAAACAAGACAAATAAAATTTAAAAAGAGAAAGCGGCGGTTGCGGTATCAGCTCGATACTGGGTAAGCCGCAGCAAAGGCAAGGATAACTTCACGCACGATTTTGCGCTGAGGTGCTGGCAAATTAAGAAATGCCTCGAAGGTTTCTCGTTCGTTGTACGAAATAGCCTCCTTCCAGTTGGCATTTTTTTGTTTGATTTTTTGCTTTACTTCCAATCCAAAAGTTAAATCATCTGGCGGTACGTTTAACCATGTCGCCAGCGTAATAATCTTTTCGTAAGGTGGAATTGATGCGCCAATCAGCCACTTACGTACCCCGTGTAGCGTCATTGGTTGACCATAATGGCGTAAATTAAATTCTCTCTCTAGTACAGCAGGCTCTGCATTGTAGCCTTGCGCCCTCATAGCTTCGGCTAATCTACCAGCAAATTTTTCTTTTTTGTTATCCATCCAGTTACGTTACTGGTTGTAGATTTTAGTTACGTAACTAACATTAAAGTTACGTTATAAACTAAACTATTGGTTACGTAAATTAATGTCCCGATAAAAATGTCTAATAGCCTGCGTAAGCAACCATTTAAAACCGTCACTATTGGTTACCAAAAGGCAGCAGAAATTTTAAAAAATACCGAAGGCCGACAACGTATTCCCTCGTCAAATCTGAGCGAGACACAGGATAGAGATGTATTACAGACCGAATTAAATAGGCAAGTCGTCTCCAAACAGCGTGTCGCCGACCACGGCGAGGTTTATACCAGTTCACGCGAAGTCAACGCCATGCTCGATCTCGTCAAATCAGAAACCGAGCGCATTGATTCTAGATTTTTGGAACCTGCCTGCGGCAAGGGCAATGTTTTGGTCGAAATAATCGATCGAAAATTGGCGATCGTATCTAAGCGCTACGCGATCATTGCGGTAGCGTATGGCGCAGTACAGGCAAACCGAAACACTATTTACGCTTCGCTGGCAATAAACCGACCAATACAGCAAACCGCCCAACTCCCCTCGCCCGCAAGCGGGAGAGGGGCTGGGGGTGAGGGCGGGTGGAATATAAATAACAATCCAATTGCCACAAGCGCCAATTTTTTAACATCCACGCACCGTCACGCCAATGTAACCAAGGGCGATTCAAGCTCCCTCATCCCCAGCCCTTCTCCCGCTTGCGGGAGAAGGGAGCAAAGCGCCAACTAACATTCAATCACCATGACAACTCCAGAACATCTACCTCTGACTTCGCTAGACATAGCCGAAGACCGTAAAGCATTACTGCGCAAGAATTTTCCTGAGGTTTTCCGTGAAGACAAAATCGATTTTGAAGCGTTGCAACGCGCCTTGGGTGAATGGGTTGATCCTGGCAAAGAGAGGTTTGGTCTGAACTGGCCGGGCAAGGCGGCCTGTTCCAAACTGATACAACAAGCCTCGGTCGGCACCTTACTACCGATGCGCGAGCAATCGGTGGATTTTGACAGCACTGAAAACCTGATTATCGAAGGCGACAATCTGGAAGTGTTAAAACTGCTGCAAAAGAGTTATTACGGTAAAGTCAAAATGATTTATATCGATCCGCCTTATAACACTACTAATGATTTTATCTATGCCGATAATTTTCACGAAGGTTTACCAGAATATTTTGAAAAATCAAAACAGGTTGATGTTAATGGTAAGAAGCTCTTCTCAGACACAGAAAAAAGTGGTCGCTATCATAGTCAGTGGTTGGATTTAATGTTTCCAAGACTATTTTTGGCAAAGAATCTGTTACGAGAAGATGGCGTCATTTTTGTGAGTATTGATGATATCGAAGTGCATCATCTTCGCTTGTTAATGAATGAAGTATTTGGCGAAGAAAATTTTGAAGGACACATACATTGGAGACGAAGACATAATCAACCGAATGATCCAAATAAGATGATCGGATTGGTAGCAGAACATATTTTGGCGTTTTCAAAAAATAAAGAAAAATTCAAAGAGTCAGGAGTCGGGAAAATTGCTTTAACGGGTGAATTTTCCAACCCAGATAATGACGTCAGAGGTGATTGGGCGAGTAAAGCTTGGAAAGTAGGTTCAGATCAAAGTGGGTCAAAATATTCAATTGTTAATCCTTCTGGAAAAGTTTTGATCGAAGAATGGATGGGGGAAGAGAAGACTTTTCTAAGTTTGCTAGCTGATAAACGAATAATTTGGTCAAGAGGCGGAGAAGGCTTGCCTCGAAAAAAATACTTCAAACACGAACGTGAAGCTGAAGGGCAATCAGCAACTAATTGGTGGACGCATGAAGATTTTGGACATAATCAGGCCGCAAATGACGACATGACTGAATTATTTGGAGAAAAAAATGTGTTCAGTAACCCAAAGCCTAAAGAATTGCTTCAAGGGTTAATTCGTATTTCTAATTGTAAAAATAATGATGTGTGTCTGGACTTTTTTGGTGGTTCAGGTACGACCGCACAAGCGGTCTTGGATTTGAACCAAACAGACAACGGTAACCGAAAATTCATCCTAGTCCAACTCCCGGAACCCACAGACAATCCAGCCTACCCGACCATCGCCGACATCACGCGCGAACGGGTGCGTCGCGTCAGCGCCAAGCTAAAAGCCGCAAAAGCTGTACCGGATTTATTGAATGATGCAAGCGACAAGACCGCACCCGATCTAGGCTTCAAGGCCATGCGGCTGACTTCGAGTAATTTCAAAGTATGGGATGGCCGCGCTGACCAAGTAACGGACGTAGGAGCTACGCTAAAACTCTTTGCCGAGCATGTGCTGCCTGGACGGACGTCGGAAGATATTTTGTACGAGCTATTGCTGAAGACTGGCTTCCCTCTGACTACGCCTTTAAGCAGCTTGACGCTAGCGGGTAAGCAAGTGTTTCGTGCCGCCGAAGGTGCATTGTTGATTTGTCTTGAGCATGCGCTTTCGTTGGAGGTGATTGAAGCGATGGTAGCGCTTGACCCCGGGCTGATACTTTGTCTGGATGCGGGATTCAGTGGACAAGATCAGTTGAAGGCAAATGCAATGCAAACCGTGCGGGCGCATAACCGTAATCGCCAGAGCAGCATGAGCTTGAAGGTGGTGTAATGAAATTCCATTTCGACGCCGCGTTGGCGTATCAAAAAACTGCGATTGATGCGGTCACTCAGGTGTTTGAAGGTCAACCTTTGGCTGAATCGGGTTTATCTATTTCGCTGTCATCAAGCACCGTGATGGGGATGGCGCATACCGAATTGGGTCTGGGTAACCGTCTGGTATTAGAGGACGGTACGCCAGAAGGCGAGGCACGTATTAATCAATGGCTGCATGCCAATGTGAGAAAAACGCAGGTCGCCAATCAGCTTACACAAGATGCGGCTTTGCGAGGACGGCATTTTTCTATCGAGATGGAAACCGGAACGGGTAAAACCTATGTCTATTTGCGGTCGATATTTGAGCTGAATAAATTGTATGGCTTTTGCAAGTTCATCATTGTGGTGCCGAGTGTGCCTATCCGTGAAGGCGCGATTGCCAGTATCAACCAGATGCGCGAGCATTTTACTGCGCTGTATGGGGTATCGTTTGATGCGGTGTTGTACGACTCCAAAAATCTGTCGAAGGTGCGCCAGTTTGCGACTGCTAATACGATACAGATCATGGTGATGAATATTCAATCCTTTCAAAAAGATGTAAAAGAGGATGAAGATATTGCTGCTATGACGACCGAGCAATTGAAAAAACTGAACGTAATCAATCGTGAATCGGATATGTTATCCGGTCATAAGCCAATCAGCTTTATTCAGGCGACTCGTCCTATCGTGATTATCGACGAGCCACAAAGCGTAGAAGGCGATACGCGGCCGGGTGCGACGCTGTCTAGCCGTGCCATAGAACGCTTACATCCGCTATGCACCTTGCGCTATTCAGCCACACATCGTAATCCCCACAATTTGCTATACAAACTAGATCCGATTGCAGCCTACGATCAGCGTCTGGTCAAACGCATAGAGGTCGCCAGTGCGCGTGGTGAGGCCAATCTGAATGATGCGTATGTCGCTTTGTTAGCCGTTGATAACAAGAAAAGCTTACGCGCACAAGTCAAGATCAATGTTGCCGAAAGCTCTGCCGACGGTATCAAGGTAAAACAAAAAACAGTATGGATAAAGGCAGGTGAAGACCTGTG
The DNA here is from genome assembly GCF_035018705.1 of Undibacterium sp. RTI2.2. NCBI lineage: Bacteria > Pseudomonadati > Pseudomonadota > Betaproteobacteria > Burkholderiales > Oxalobacteraceae > Undibacterium > Undibacterium sp. RTI2.2. The sequence goes on from NZ_JASJXN010000007.1 coordinate 50,957, forward strand.
GCTGAAATCGAATAATCGGCAAGAATACCGCAACGGCTACATCGTTCAAAGTATCAATTTTGAAGTGGGTATTGAGCATGTACGCTTCTCTAACGGCGTCACCCTGAAACTGGGCAAGGCTTTGGGTGGCATGGATGATGATTTGCTCAAGCTGCAAGTACGCGCCACGGTAGAACTGCATCTCAAGAAAGAACGGGAAGTACGCGGCAAAGGTATTAAGGTATTGTCCTTATTCTTCATCGATGTGGTAGCGAATTATCGTGTGTATAACGAGGATGGCAGCACTAATCTGGGTAAGTTGGGACGCTGGTTTGAGGAAGCGTACACCGAGCTGACGGCAAGCGAAGAATATCGAGGTTTATTGAGCGATCCGGTAGATAAAGTTCATAACGGCTATTTTTCAAAAGACAAAAAAGGCGGCTATAAAGATACTAGCGGTGGCACCAAGGATGATGAAGATACCTATAGCCTGATCATGCGTGACAAAGAAAAATTGCTGGAACTTAGCCAACCGCTGCGCTTTATTTTCTCGCACACGGCATTACGCGAAGGTTGGGATAACCCGAATGTATTTCAGATTTGCGTATTGCGCGAAATCGGTTCAGAAACTGAGCGTCGCCAAACCATAGGGCGCGGCTTACGTTTGCCAGTAGATCAAAACGGTGACCGCATTCATGATGCCAGCATCAACCGTTTGACGGTGATCGCGCAAGAATCGTACGAGAGCTTTGCGGAGAATTTGCAGAAAGAATACGAGCGTGATCTGGACATGAAATTCGGTGTCGTTACTGTCGAGGCATTTGCCAAGTTACTTGAAACGCCAGAACATGCGAAAGCTTTGCATCAGCATTTACAACGGCAAGGCTATTTAGATGCCGATGGTGTGATACAGGCAAAATTTGACCCGTCGTATCCCCATTTTGAACTAAATGTGCCGGAAGAATTTGCGCCATTACGCGCTCAGGTAGTCGATCTCATGCAGGGTTTTGTCTTTAAGAATCGCATCGGCAATGCCAGAAAGCGCGGGCCAGTCAAACTGCGTAAGAGTATGTTATTAGACCCGACCTTTAAGGCCTTATGGGAGCAGATCAGCCAGCATACGCGCTACCGTGTGAATTTCTCGACTGAAGAATTAATCAATACTGCGGTCATCAAGATACAAGCACTACCCAAGATCTTACCTTTGCAAATGCATCTGGAGCGGGTAGGTTTACAGATGACGCAAGCAGGCATAGCCACCACTGGCATCATGCAATCCGAGATCACCTATGCCAACGCGCCACACAGTTTGCCGGATATTCTGGCGTATTTACAAAACGAGACCGATCTGACAAGGCAAACCCTGGCCGAGATTTTGCAACGATCAGGACGCTTAAACGAGTTTCGCATCAATCCGCAAACTTTTATAACCCAGGTAGCAACTCAGCTTAACCACACACTGCACGCGCTGATGCTGCGTGGAATTGAATACATCAAAATCGCCGGTCAGCAATGGGAAATGCATAAGCTGGAAGACGCGGCAGAACAGCAACTAGAGCGCTATCTGGATAATCTGTACCAAGTGACGCATCAAGACAAGGCCTTATTTGACTACGTGGAATATCAGTCTGAAACAGAAAAAATCTTTGCGAGGGAACTTGATGATGATGAGCGTGTGAAATTTTTTGTGAAGCTGCCAAGCTGGTTCAAAGTTGATACACCAGTCGGCCCATACAACCCGGATTGGGCGATCGTGTTTGAAAAAAATTCTCGCGTCTATCTGGTATGTGAAACCAAGAGCACCTTGAATGCGGCCAAGCGCCGACAGGAAGAAAACGACAAAATCTTCTGCGGCGAAAAGCACTTTGCCGCCATAGGTGTGGATTATTCAGTGGCGACTAGTATGCGGGACGTAGTGCAAGATTTGACTGCGAGGGCGATGATGTAGTTAGTGACATTTTTTCATATCAACCACGATCAGGTGGATACAGCACGTGATTGCAGTTGATAATGTTGCAAATTATGCACCAAAAAATTAATAGAGTAAATCTAACTTAATTCTATCGGTCTAAAGTATCCCAGAATACAGGACGTATCCCTAACACATAATTGGAGGTGATTTTTCTCCTTAAATCCTGCACCCGGATATAAGTCCTCACCCTCCCAAAACACGCCGCGCACGCTCCTATAGGGGAGTAATTTACCTTCTTCACGCTGCTGATGTAGTGTTTCAAATACTGCGCAATCCAATTTTCTTCTTAATAAATCGCCGCTATTTTTCGGTATGACGGTGTCGTCGATAAGAGTGCAGAGGATATCGAGTACCTCGTAGGCGACTTTCACTTGGTGTAGAGAGGCACTATTGGTCAGATTCAAGCATGCGCCCAGATTGATAATTGCGCCTAGAACAAACGGATTGTTGATTTTTCCTTTGCTTACTTTGCCATTTTTTGCAGCATCGTGAGCAAACTCAAGCGCACGTTGCGGATTTGCCTCCCAAAAATAGATACCATGACCGAGCCAATCATAGTCATTTTCGCTTGGAATAAGATGTGGATCTTCTCCCGCAAGGATGCGCTCACCAACAGACTGATCGCAACCATGAAACCCTAAAACAAACGCGGGTTGCGTGTCATACAGCGCCCACTTTTCAGTGGTTTTAATCGTCATTTATAAGGATCAGTTAACTGGCCTTTCGCATTCAAGATACCCGCACGCTGAAAGAATTCTTTTGCTTTTACTGGGTCACTGCGCAATTTTGCAGCGAAGGCGAGAGCATCTTTACGCATCTGTGCCGAAGATGGCTCTGCGCGATATTGTTCTGGCTTCTTTCTTGAAAGTGTTGCACTTGTCATATGTACCTTCCCTTCCAACATCCAATGGAATATTTGGAAATATTTTTGCAAACAGCTTATTGAGGTCTATTAGCTTACCACTTGTCAAGAGATTCGACAAAATGTATATCATGGGTATAGTCATGTTTTACGTAGGCGTTATAAACCCGCCAATTCGCGTGCATCTGGTGGTTCAGCCTTGAGCTTACCTATTTTTGCTAGATTGTCTAACTGCGGTGAGTCGGGCGATGTCATGCTCTGCTCCTTTCACAAAAATTTTGGGCTGCTCTAGTACACGCATGATAAATGATCTGCCTTCACTAACTCGTTGGGTGAATTCGGCTTGAGTATATAGCGTTGGATTAATTACATGTCCCAGTTGGGTCTGGGCGGGTAGCAGGGCTGTCAGCAGTTGCGTATTGGACGACAAATCACCTATCACCATCAAATCAATATCGCTGCCAGCATGTTCGCTGCCCTTTGCGATTGATCCATAGACGAATGCTAATTCTATTTGCGGCCATACTGGTTGTAAAGCTGTGCGCAGCACATCGGCTACACCAAAGGTTTTTAAGACGATGCTGCGCAACTCTTCAAAGATGGGGGCTTCTCGGTTAGCCTGGTAGTGCTTTTGATTACCTATTTTTTGCATGGTGATTAATGCCGAGGCTCCGAGGCGTGCTAATTCGCGCTGTACTGCACCTGACCCTGAGTCGGCCAATGCAATGATTTCGTTGGCATAAAAGGAGCGATCTGGCTGGCCAAATAAGACCGCCAAGACTCGTTGTTGTGTTTTAGAAAATAATGCATCTGAATAAGTACCCATATTGGGTATGATAGCACCCAATATGGGTACGATCAATTGCTGCTTACTTGGTTTTTACTTTTTATCCTAATACACTTGCTATGGAACTCACTATCTATGATTCAAAAAAACTTTTCTGCAGTAATTCACCGCAGACTCTCGCCATATTTAAATAATCTCAATCGAACTGCAGAGGCTCGCTTGAAATAATAGAGAATATAGCGTCGCATTAAATGCTTCATTCGAACTAAAAAAAGCTACATTATGTTGAGCGAACTTCTTTTTATATACAACAGATAGCCACGCATCAACATTCAATCCGTGGGATTGTTATTCGCAATATTTCGTTTTTTAATCGCACGCAGGCAGCGTTTGCTGCTGGTGGTCAGGGTTAGCATTAGAGCTTCGTCGTCTTCTGCCAGTTGCCCTGCTTTTTGTAACAGGCAAATCTGACTGACTTGGCTGGCTTGATGCAGAATTTGCCCCATCGCGCTGCGTGGGGTTTTGTCGCTGTTATTGATTTTGTCTTTGGTATTTTGGGCATTGTGGTTATGTTGCTCATCAATGGCGCTAATGACGTTTGCCGGAAATCCCCAATGCTCTCCGATTCTCGCTGCGAGGTGGTGGGCATCTTTTACTAACCTTGCCCTGAACCGTGCATCGTCTGGAAACCTTTGCCGCTTGCCGGTGCGGTCGGCGATCCGCAACGCGACGATCATGCCGACGCTTTGCAATAGGCCGGCTAAAAATGCGGGGAAGGGATCTTCGCCTTGCTCTATGGCGAATAGGCGGGCAGCGTTGGCGCAGGCTTCGGATTGTTCCCAGATAATGGGCGCCAAGAGTTTGCTCAGGCTGCCCGATTGTAATTGTATGATGGGGCGGAAAGAGACTTTTGCCAATAACATCCGCAAGCCGTTTTGTCCTAGCAGTAGCAGTGCGCTTTCCAGATTATTGATTTTGTTACTGGTGCCGTAGAAAGAGCTATTCGCTTCATTCAGTACCTCGGCGACGAGCACCACATCTTTTGCGATGATGTCGGCAAGGCTCTTGCCTGAGGCGTTTTCATCGCGCAAACTTTTGAAGAGTTGCGGCAGCACCGCGGGCACGCGTGGAATTAAATCTTGGCCTGCAAATTTACTCCGGCTTAATTCTTGTAGTTGTTGCAGTAATTGCAGTGCACTGAGATTGGAGGCAGCAGTGGGTGAGCTAAAACCTGCGTCAACCAGCAAATCTTCTAACAGCCAAAGCAGATATTCTGCCTGCCAATCGATGTCGCTACTGATGGTGGTATTGTTAGCGGTGAGGTCGTCTATTGGCATTAATGACGCTGCCGATTTTTCCACTGACTCTGTTAGATTTATTTGTCCGTTATTGCCGTAAGACGTGTCTGTTGAGCTGAGCGGAGTCCGAACAGATGTTGGTGTCGTTCGGATAAAAATTTGTTTGATCCAAGCCATCAGACTAGCCACATTTGATCCTTATATTTCTGATTTTTCAATTTGATATAAATTAGTACTTACGAAAAACCGCCCTAACTTGTTATCGTTCGTATTCGGACTAAAATCCTGTCATACTTCAACCTATTTTTACGTAGGATTTTTAGAACTGTCTAACGCCAGCAATTTTAAAAATCCGTCCAGCGGCAAGGGTTTAGAGAACAAATAACCTTGGAAGGCGAGACAATTATGCTGTATCAAAAAGCTACGTTGTGCGTCGGTTTCTACCCCCTCTGCAATCACGTTTAAGCCAAGATTGACACCCAGCGAAATGATCGCACGCACGATGGTTGCGTCGTTCTCGTCGTCGCTTAAATCACGTACAAATGATTGATCGATTTTGAGTTGATTGAGCGGCAGGCGTTGCAAGTAAGCGAGTGAAGAATAGCCAGTACCAAAATCATCCATAGAAAAAGAAATACCTAGTTTTTTAAGTTGATGCATTTTCTCGGTCGTGGCATCAACATTATCCAGCACCGTGCTTTCGGTCAGTTCAATTTTTAAACGTGTCGGATCGATCCCGTGCCGATGGACTATCTCGGTAAAAGCCTCGACGAAATCGGCCTGTTTAAATTGTTTAGCACTGACGTTAACGGCGAGGCTAAGGTGGCGACTATCTTCATGTGCCTCCCATAGTTTGATTTGGGCACAGGCGGTTTCCATCACCCAAAGACCAATCGGAATAATTAATCCGGTTTCTTCTGCCAGTGGAATAAAATCGGCTGGCGATATAAAGCCGCGGTCAGGATGTATCCAGCGGAGCAGTGCTTCGGCACCGATCAATTTGCCATCGGAATTGACTTGTACCTGGTAATACAACTGGAACTGGTTTTGCGCCAATGCCAGACGTAAATTAGACTCCAGCATCATGCGCACGACTAGGATTGCTTGCATGGCTGGATCAAAGAAACGTACGGCATTACGCCCAGAAGTTTTTGCCTCGTACATCGCGGTATCGGCACGTTTGAATAAGTCTTTGACGGTGACGTCATTTCCTTGGAACAGACAAGCACCGATGCTGCTTGATCCGTGATGTTCAAAATCCATAATTGCGTAAGGCTGACTTAATACTTGCCGGATTTTTTCTGCAATACGATCGGTTTGCTGGATTGCTTCATCGCGTGTATGGCTCAGTTCTTCCAGCACCACCACAAATTCATCACCGCCAAGACGTGCCACGGTATCGCATTTACGCATACAAGTTTGTAACCGGCGGGCAGTTTCTACCAACAAAATATCCCCGGCATCGTGGCCGCGGGTGTCATTCAGCGTTTTAAAATTATCCAGATCGATGAACAAAATCGCGCTGTGACTTTCATTGCGTTTGCTAATGCTAATTAGATGTTGCAGCCGGTCCATCAGCAAGCGGCGGTTCGGTAATTGGGTGAGTGGATCGTAAAAAGCCAGATTGCGGATTTCTGCTTCATAGCCTTTATGGCGGCTAATATCGGTGAACGATCCAACGTAATTTGTGATCTCATTACGACTATCGGTGATGGCAGTCACGGTGATCATTTGTGGATAAAATTCTCCATTTTTACGACGGTTCCATAACTCACCTTGCCAGAACTGATGTTCTTTTAAGTGCTCCATGAGCACATCGTAAAATGCTTTATCTTGTTGTTTGTCATAGTGACGCTGAATTCTTTGACCGATTAATTCATCACTGTCATAGCCTGTAATTTTAGAAAACGCATGATTGACGCGTAATATCTGCCAATCAGCGTCAGTGACAAAAATACCTTCTTGCGATTCAAAAGTAAACGCCGCAATGCGCACATCTTTCTCGGTCTGTTTGCGCTCAGTAATGTCGCTCACAAAACAATGCCAAAGCATGGCGCCATCGGCTTCTCGCTCCGGCAATCCATCAATCAGCAGCCAGCGTACTTTGCTATCTGTGCGGCGAAACCGAAATTCATTTTGCCAGGGTGACATCGTTCTGGTTGCTTCTCGCAGACTAATGGTGCCATTTTCTACGTCGCGGCTATCAATTCTCTGGAACAGGACCATGGCATCGCTCACCACCTGTTCTTGTGTCACTTCAAATATCCCGAGAATAGCGTCGCTGGCATAAGGGATGCTAACGCTACGATCCGCGCGTATGCGGTATTGCATGATTAAACCGGGTAAGCGGGATGCGACTTTGTTGATACGCTGTAAGGCGTCTTGTACCTCGCGGGCGGCTTGTACACTTTCTGCCTGTAAGGCCGTAATGAGTAAGGTCACCATAGTTACCGTGATCATGTAGGCCCACAAAATCAATAAATTACTTTGTGTTTGCGGATCGGTAAATGGCCCTCTACCGTTGGCCGTAGCGAAAGCCGCAATCGCAGATGAGGCCAGGGCTATTGCGGTCGCACCTGTCACACCAAATCGCAATGCAGACCAGATTGTGGTGGCGACTACAATAAACGTCAGATCAATCTGGCGCTCGGTCACCATAAAGATAAACCAGTTAATCGTACTAAATATCAGCAGAAAAATGATGATTTCTTCCCGGCGCTTGATCAGGTCTTTAACTGAACTGGCAGACAGCGACAGCAACAGTGGTGCCATCAATAAAGTCCCGACCAGATCGCCTGCCCACCAGGTAGACCAGGTCAAGGGAAGATTTTCGACCCAGCCGTGCCAGCCAAGTACCAAGGTGCCAATACTGGCAGACATCGTCATACCCACCATCGCTGCAATGGTGAACCAGATTACATCTTTACGTTGCAAAAACTGCGGGTGTACCTCTTTGTGGCGCAAGACCATGCAACATACAAAGGCCGCCAAGGTGTTGCCAAATGAAACCAGAGCAGCGGTTGCTGGCGATAATCCTGCCGATAAATCCTGTAAAAAAGCGGCGAGATAAATCATGCCCAGCATGCGGTTACCGTAGCGCATTAGCCCAGCCACGGCGACACCCGCAGGCAACCATAGCAAGCTGATATTAGGAGAGAGGTAAGTTACAGCTAAGCCCAGATGTCCGGTACTCAGGTATAGCAATACCAATAGCGCAGCACGCGCAAGAAATGCGTTGGGATGTAAACGGACGGGAGGGAAGACTTTGTGAGATCTGGACATGAAATAGGAAACCTAAAATGATCTGCAGCGCGCACAACGCCTAGCCATTATGCTTCATACCGCTAGAGTTTGAAAACGGTATGTCGCTTTCTCGCAGAGATAGGTCGGGTCTGCTTGTTAATAATGTTGTATCAATTGTCACCGCTATAATTTTTTACTAGTTGGGAGCGCTTGGCGCGGGTATAAAGCTTGTGTAACTCGGGATACAATTTTTACAGATCAGTTTTTAAGCTGCCTCCACAAAAAAAGCCTTTCGCTCCTATACTGGCAGATCCAATTTTTTGTCTTTTACCACCACGGATTAAGTCTGATGACACCATTGATTTTTCAAGCTAAAGACGGCGCTCGCGCCACTATCACTCCGCATGGTGCGCATGTCTACTCGTGGATACCCGCTGGCGGTCGTGAACAGTTATTTTTGAGTAAAACCTCATCAACCACGGATGGCACGGCCATTCGTGGCGGCGTGCCTGTGATTTTTCCGCAATTTGCTAACGTCGGTGCCTTGCCTAAACATGGCTTTGCGCGTACATCCTTGTGGCGTTTAGTGGAAACTGGTTACAGGACAGAAAGCGCCGAAGACGCTGCCTATGCCATTTTTGATCTGCAAGAAAATATCGCCCGTCTGCAAATCTGGCCGCATGTTTTTCGCGCAGAACTCGCCGTCAGCGTTGCGGGCAAGCGCCTGACAATACAACTAAGCATCCACAATACTGGCGACACCAGTTTTAGTTTTACCAGCGCTTTACACACCTATCTGGCGGTGGATCAGATTGCCGATGTGAGCGTGCATGGCTTGGCGGGTTTGCGTTATCGGGACTCGGTCAGCGGGGTCAGTGAGTGTCTGGAGCAAGACGCGAGTTTGCAGATTACAGGCGAGATCGACAGAATTTACGCCAATGTGCCACAACTCCCAGCACAACTAGTGATACACCAGCCGCAGCAAATAACCCGCATAAGCCAAACCGGGTTTACCGACGCCGTAGTCTGGAATCCAGGCGCGGAAAAAGCTATCGCCTTAGCCGATATGGAAGCCGGCGGCGAGCAACTCATGCTATGCATCGAGGCCGCCACTGTCATGCACCCTGTCGTATTGGCACCCGGCGCCAGCTGGTCTGGTAGCCAGACGCTGAGCGTAGAAATACCGGCCTCAGCAGCGTAATTTTGTGGAGTAATTGCATATACTCCCCTAAAATTTAAGTAAAATCGCTCTATAAGCCAGTAAGTATATAGACAACTCAAATATACTAATGACAGTATATTTATATGGATTATTGGTTGGATGGGAGTTTTAACCAGACAAATTTGTTTTGCGGTAAATGGAATTAAATTTGCCCGCAGCGTTCTAACCATTGATTGTTAAAGTGAGCCTCTAAACTCATGCAGCAAAATACCCGCGTTATTTGATGAAGTGCCCACAAGGATTATCGATGTCGATTCTGTCCCCTGTATTTGAGTCATCCGCAGTTAAGTTGATTGTAGTTACGTCAACGGCTCCAGCACATGTTTTTTCCAGCAATCTAACGTCAGCCCGGCAACGCATGCATAAAACTATGGCAAGTGGCATGCTGGTGTCTGGTCTGGTGCTGACCTTGAGCTTACTGTTCTCGCCGAAAACTAATGCGGCTGACCTTGTAGCTAACTTGCCAAAAGGTATCAGCCAGATCACCAGCGTAGAAGGGATTACTGAATACCGTTTGCCAAATGGTTTAAAAGTATTGCTGATGCCAGATGCGTCCAAGCCGACCATCACCGTCAACGTGACTTATCTGGTGGGATCGCGTTTTGAGAATTATGGCGAAACCGGCATGGCACATTTGTTAGAGCACATGATGTTTAAGGGCACACCTAATAATCCAAAAATTACTGAACAATTCAATCAGCGCGGCATGCGCATGAACGGTACCACCTCACTAGACCGCACCAATTATTACGAGCTGTTCCAGGCCAGTGACGATAATCTGAAGTGGGCTTTACAGATGGAAGCGGATCGTATGGTGCATTCCAATATCGCCAAAAAAGATTTGGATTCAGAAATGACCGTAGTACGCAATGAGTTTGAGGGGGATGAAAATTCCCCCAGTGGCGTAATGATGAAGCGCATGCAAAGCGTCGCCTTTGACTGGCACAATTATGGCAACGCTACTATCGGCAACCGCAGCGATATTGAGAACGTTAAGATAGAAAATCTGCAAGCGTTTTACCATCAATATTACCAGCCCGATAATGCAGTCTTGTTAGTCGCCGGTAAATTTGATCAGACCAAAACTCTGCAATGGATTGCTACGGATTTTGGCAAAATCGCCAAGCCGACACGAGTGCTGCCAACGTTCTGGACGGTGGAGCCAACGCAGGATGGCGAGCGTAATTTTGTAGTCAGGCGCAAAGGCGATATCCAACTGGTGATGGTGGCATATAAGACACCGGCTAACTTACATCCGGACAGTGATCCGCTTGGCTTTGCGGGCGATATTTTGACCGACTCACCCAATGGTCGGTTGCACAAACAACTGGTAGAAACAGGCAAGGTCGTCCAGGTATTTTCTAGCGATCTGGGTAGCGTGGCTCCAGGTCTTAAAATCATTGGTGCCGTGGTAAAAAAAGACGCGTCTATTGATGCGGCTAAAGATGCTCTACTAGCTGGGATAGAAGATTTTAAAGCGAACCCTCCCACCAAAGAAGAGATGGACAGAGTCAAACTCGACACTGCCAACGAGTATGAAAAAATCTTGAATAATCACGAGTCTATTGGCATCAGCATGTCGGAATATATTGCTCTGGGTGACTGGCGATATTTGTTTAAGTACAGAGATAATAGCCAGCTAGTCACAGCAGAGCAAGTCACTGCCGCAGTCAAACGTTATTTTGTCCGTGACAACCGCACCATTGGCATGTTTATTCCCGAAGACGCACCGCAACGCGCAGAGATCAGCGCTGCACCAAGCATGGCTGATGTCATGAAGGACTTTAAACCTAAGGCCGATACTTTAAGCGCAGAAGTATTTGATTCCACGCCAGCCAATATCGACAAGCGCACACAGCATGCCACCATCGGCGGTTTACATCTTGCGTTATTGCCTAAGAAAACTCGCGGTGAAACGGTCAACGTTTCGTTGAGTTTGCATTGGGGTGATGAGAAAAGTTTATTCGATAAAAAAACCGTTGCCGCCTTCACTCGCGGTTTGCTTACTGCGGGCACCAGCAAATATAGCCGCGCGCAGTTGGCGGATGAAATGGCAAAACTTAAAATTACTGGCAATGCGTTTTCTTACCAGACCACCAAGGCAAATTTACCTGCTGCCATCGCATTGATGGCGCATGTACTGCGTGAACCAAGCTTCCCCGCCAGTGAATTTACACAAGCGCGGGAGTCGTTGATTGTAGGAGTAGAGGGGAGTCGTAACGAGCCATCAACTGTCGCCAACCAGGCATTGGCACAGCATTTTAACCGCTACCCCAAAGGCGATATTCGCGCCAGCCAAACCATAGACGAATCACTTGCCAGTGCCCGCAAGCTGAGTCTGGAAGAGATAAAAGCCTATTACAAACAGTTTTACGGTGCCTCCAAAGGTGAGTTAGCGATTGTCGGCGATATGGATGTAGAGAGCACCAAACAAGCGGTGACAACTGCCTTTGCCGATTGGAAAAGTGCCGCACCCTACGCACGTCTGGTCGATTACCAGGAGACTATTCCCGCAATACGCCAGACCTTTAATACGCCAGACAAAGAGAACGGCTATTTTGTAAGCCGGATGAATCTGGCTTTGCGCCAAGACGATAGCGATTACCCGGCACTCAGTCTGGCAAATTACATCTTCGGTGCAGGCTCGGGATTGAACTCACGACTGATGGACCGGATTCGCCAAAAAGACGGTTTATCTTATGGCGGTGGCTCTGATTTATCTGCCGGTGATTTTGATCCGGTTGGTAGTTTTAGCATCAGCGCCACTGCGGCACCGCAAAATTTAATCAAACTAGAAGCAGCCATCAAAGAAGAATTACAGCGCGCACTGAGCCAGGGATTTACGCAGGAAGAATTAAGTCGCGCCAAGTCCGGCTTGCTACAACAACGCGCACAAAACCGTACTAGCGATGCGTCCATCGCTGGCGGCTGGGCTTACGATTTATATCTGAACCGTACCTGGGCATGGAGCCAGGCGCTGGACGATAAAATCAAGGCGGTGACTCTGGAGCAGATGAATGCCGCGTTTAAAAAATATATAGACCCGGCAAAGATGAGCACCTTTATTGCCGGTGACGAGGCTAAGGCAAAGGCGAAGTAATTTCCTAAAAACACTTGAGTAACGAGTAAAAAAAAGCCAGGCGGTAAGCTTGGCTTTTTTATTAGTCAGTGCGCTCTCACTTTTTATCGCAGGCGAAGACGTTCGCTTTAAATCAATGTTTAAATAAAACCACTGCTACAAATCATTTTTTTACATTGCCCAGTTTGAATAATCTTGTAGATCCTTCTTCCAGTGTCAGAAATTCATTTCTTACTATTTTTTTCTGATCTAGCACGGAATATAAATCTTTTACAGGCCGGTCAATACTCTCATTGGTTAACTGAAAGGTTCCAAAATGTATCCCGATACTTTGTTTTGCCCCTAGATCTACATGTGCTTGTACGGCTTCCTCTGGATCCATATGGATCTGCTTCATAAACCATCTTGGTTCATATGCGCCAATGGGTAGAAATGCGATGTCTGGTGAGCCAAAGTGCTCTCGTATCGCTTTGAAATGAGAAGAGTACGCGGTGTCACCTCCAAAATACACAGTATGTCCGTTAAAGGAAATGACATAACTTCCCCATAAACTTTGATTTTTATCAAATAACCAGCGATTTGAAAAATGCTCCGCTGGTGCCAAACTCAGCTTAAGCTTTTGCGGTGTCTCTACACTTTGCCACCAGTCGAGTTCAACAACCTGTTGTATTCCGTTTTCTTCCAGTAGTTTTTTATTCCCGAGAGGGACAATAAACATTGGGTGGAAAGTAGTATTTAATTGTTTGAGCGTCTCTACATCTAAATGATCATAATGATTGTGGCTGATGACAACCATATCAATCTTCGGTAAATCAGAAAAAGCGATGCCGGGTTGTCGATGTCTCTTTGGACCAATCCAGCTAAATGGACTGACACGTTCTGCCCAAACAGGATCCGTCAATACATTAAAGTGTTCAGTTTGAATCAGTACCGTCGCATGATTTACAAAGGTAATGGCTACCTCGTCCTTACCCAGATTGCTATGGAGATTAAGAGCCTGAGCATTTTTAACAGAGTCTGGCCAGCTTTCAAAATCAAACGAAAACAGTAACTTCAAGCCGTCCCAAAGTCCGTTACCTTTTGGATTGTCTGGATTAAAGAAGCCGGTGCCATCATAGTGATCGGACTTGGGATAGCTTTGTACGGAAGAGCATCCCAGAACCTGGAGCAAGACAATTCCTAGAATAAAACGTATGAAAATCAGAGGCATTTTTTACCTTTTCCAGAAAATGTCTTGTTTGTATTGAAAACATTTTTCTTCAAAATTTTGATGGTATTACGGCGTGTACTTTAACCTCATCGCCCCCCGACCAGCCCTGTCCAAGTTAAACTTGCCCATGCCAGAAGGTAGCCTACCGTCATAGTCGTAAACCCCGCATAGGCCGACTCCCCCAGAAACCGGTCAGCCAACAGGCCAAAGGCGGGTATGAATTGCTGGGCGTGTACGCCGAGAAAGTGCGATGGCCGGATATCTTTATAAAAATGCCATCCAACGATTGGCAGCCCCATCCCTTGTGGAGGCTGATTCCCCCCGAGAAGAAAGCCGCTCACCGTGGCAAGCACAAAGGTCAGTATCAAACCAACCGTAATCCCGATCAGCGTTACCGACGCCGTCGAATTGCCATTGTGAGTCCAGATCACCCAGGCCAGTATCGCTTGCGAGGCGGTCAGACATATGGCGAACAATCCCATCAGAGCAGACATGACCGTATGGAATGAGTCCGAGGTATTGTAGTGAGATGCTTCCCCGATGATGGCTTGGAGGGTGATGTATCCCACTTCAAAGGAAGAGGTACCGACAATTAATATGGCGAGCCATTTGAGTGAGGGGTTGGCTTCTGAGCTCACTCCGGAAATCAACATCAGCCATGCGGTAGTGATGGCAAATAATGCCGTTGCCGCCATGAATTTCATTGGTTTTACCCACACACCGACTTCACGAATTGTCCTCGAATCTAGCTTCGACCAGATATACGTGGGTACCATCGCAAGTACCATGATTAAGCCATAAATAATCAGTGTCTTATGCGCTGTATTGAGTGAAGCCATAGAACTGCTCCCTTCTTAGAATTCTGAGTTTATTAGCTGCGATAGTTTTAAATATTCTGCGAATAACTGTCTCTCAGAGAGAGATCACTATTTTGCTAGCGGACACACCACTTCTTTGCATATCTAGGCCTGCCTGTATATGTTCTAGACCTTTGCCGATCACATGCGGTGCTGGTGCCGCAAGGAATTTTCCTGCTGCTAATGCTTGCGGTAAGAAATCGACATAGACAATCTTACTCACCTCGTTTGCAATCAACGAGCTGCCAAAGACGGCCTTCGTCCGGATGCCTCTAAAGCGCGACTTCAGTAGCATCGAGATCACGAAAGCGATGAGTTTGGGTAATTGACGGAAAAACTGTAGCCGCAGGTTGGAGTCCTTTTTCATCTTCTGAAAACTGACCGGAAACGTCGCCATAGAGATGAACTTATTCCCCTTGCATGCGTGAATAATATCCAGACACGCTTCTATAGAACCTGTTCCAATGGCTAAGGCACCTGCAGTATTTTTGCCATTGAAAGCGTTGATGATATCGGTGATGACAGTTTTACTTTTATAGTCAAAGACTTGGCTAGCGCCGAGTTTTCTGACGTAATCAAAATTGTGGGGCGAGGCAGTTGTGATTACTTCGTAGCCCGCAGCAACCGCGAGCTGAATAGCATTACTTCCTACACTGGTTGAGCCTCCCCAAACGAGTAGCGTTTTTGCTGTTCGTTTGGGAGTCACCGAGGGATGTTGTAGCGCCAGCTGGTCTTTTTCAAACAGAGCGCAGGCGGCAGTCGATAGTCCTAAAGGAAGTACTGCAGCATCTTCATAAGGCATATGGTCAGGGATCGGTGATGCCATGTGTTCAAGGACGACGGTATAGGTCTGAAAAGCGCCTTCCGCCGCACTGTTTCGCTTTGGATCGCTTCCAACCGCGTGAGCCAGGACGCGTTGACCCGGTTGGAAGCGAGTCACATTTTTGCCAACCTCGACTACCTCCCCCGCGAGGTCTGAGCCAAGAATAAACGGATATCTGATCCAGGAAAATACTAACTCGCCTGCACTTTGGAGTATCCAATCCAACGGATTGATGGCGATAGCCCGGTTCTTGACAACAATTTCGTTGTCTTTCGGTGGAGTGTACGGTGCAGGCTTTACATCAAGATTAGCTCGTTTCGTTGATATCCACGCAGCGGTATTTGTCGTCATTTGAAACTCTCTGTGATTAATAGCGGTATCAGCCTGCATCAGTCTATGCCGGGCCGCATAGGGCTTTGATAGACAAATGATAGATGCTTGTCTTAAGACGATCCATGCTCTATAGTCTGAGTTATCTTTTCAATCGTCCGGGAATGACCATGGATCCGCTCTCTGATGTTCTATCTTTGCTCAAGCCACGCAGCTATATGTTCCGTGGACTGGATGCGGGCGGACAATGGTCGATACGGATTCCGGAACAGCAAGGTATCAAGTGTTATGCCGTACTTTCCGGACAGTGCACGCTGAGTGTTGAAGGCGTCGCGGAATCGATACTTCTCAAACAGGGCGACTGTGTTTTACTACCTAAGGGTTATGCGGTTCGTCTTTGTAGTGATCCTAATTTGCTACCGGTTGATGCCGGAGAGGTGTTCCCCCTCGTACCCGAAGGCGATACTGTTATCGTTAATGGCGGAGGCGATTGCTACGGCTGGGGAGGTTTCTTTGAATTTACGGGCAGGCACGCTGGCATGCTATTAGGAGCTTTGCCAGCAATCATCCATATACGAAAAGAGTCAGACAAAGAAGCACTATGCGGTTCGATAGAACAGATCATGCGGGAGCTAAGAGAGCCGCAACCGGGTGGCTTTTTGATTGCGCAACATCTTGCACACCTGATGCTGGTGCAGGCGCTGCGACTCTTCCTTGCTGAAGGATCGGAAGGATCGAGTGGCGGTGTGGGATGGCTTTATGCATTGACCGACAAGCAGATCAGCGCTGCTATCAACGAGATGCATCGTAATCCGGCGCATAAATGGACCATACAAAGTCTGGCGGATCGCGTGCATATGTCCCGGTCGACCTTCGCGCTGAGATTTAAAAAGACAGTAGGCGAGTCGCCAATGGAGTATCTGACACGATGGAGAATGCTACTTGCCGGAGACAGATTGCTGAACTCGAATGACTCTATCGCAGTGATTGCCCCCTCACTCGGCTATGAATCTGAGAGCGCGTTCAGCACCGCTTTCAAGCGTGTCATGCAATGCTCCCCTCGGGACTACAGCCGTAGTCAAAATACGACCGCGAGTATCCAAGTTGCTTCCTAAATCTTGAGTATCCTGCAATGAAATAATGTTATCTATGCGGATGAACATGAGTGTGTCCTACCAGTGAGTATTTCTCTTTTTTGATGTCTACCGGCACCACATGCACATTGCCATGCCGAACCCCGGTTTGTGAAATGATGGCATCAGCGCAGGCGCGCACCTCGGCCATTTTCCCTTTCAGTACGACGGTTTCTAAACAATTGTCATGATCCAGATGGATGTGTTGCGAGGCGATCGCAATATCGTGGTGCTCATGTTGCATGTGGGTTAGCCGATTGGCTAACTGGCGCTCATGATGGTCATAGACATAGCTGACGGTTGCTACGCACCATTTGGCTTTTCCGGTGGCGACATCGGCCTCACCCAATTCTTTACGCACGAGATCACGAAAAGCCTCAGAGCGGTTTAAATAGCCTCTGCTTTCTACCAACTGATCAAAAGCATCTGCCAGATCGTCATCGACTGAAATGGTTAAGCGTCGCATGGTGTTCCTTCATGATGAAAAATGGAATGGGGATGATGACGGATTCGGATTAAAAATTATGTACTAAGCTCAACCGCATCGTACGAGGTTCCACCGGATGGAAATGGACATCATTAACACCATCCGGTGATTCGCCCTTCAAGCGGGATTGGTAGTAATAATCGATGTCACTAGCTTGCTTGTCAAACAGGTTGAATACATCCAATGTGAGTTTGGTTTTCGGTGATATTTTATAGCCGACGCGTGCATAGGCCAGTGTGGTGGACGACGAGCGTACGCTGTTATCTTCGACCAGCGGGCGTGGACCAAAATAGCGTAGATCAAAGCCACCATACCAACGGCCCACATCGGTAACGGTCACGCCAAAGGAGGCCACCCGGTCGATAGAGCCAGGGATATATGCACCAACCGGATCGTACTGTGTGTAGCGTGCGCGAGACGCTGCCAAGTCCAGATCAAGCAACAACCATGGCGCGGCGATGTAATGATTATTCCATTCAATTCCTGTGCGTCGGCTGGCGCGGCTAGGCTCAGTTTCTCCGGCGTCACCAACGAACAAAAGTTCTGAATCGATATCCAGACGCCAAAGCGCCAGTGAGCTTTGCAGGCCCGGAATAATTTCAGTCCGCATGCCCAATTCACCACCCTTGGTTTTGACTAAAGGTGTCACTGGTGTTGATGCGCCGCCATCAGGTAAGCGTGTTTGCGTAGTCCCACGCGCATCATTGCTATGGAAGCCGCTGCCATAATTGGCGAAGTATTCAGTCTTATCCCATGGCCCAAAAATCAGCGATAGTTTGGGCGAGACGATATGATCGTTCACTTTGCCAGAGTCGCCTTGTATGCTGCTGTTCACATCAAAATGGTAGGCGTCGTAACGCACGCCAGCGATACTTCTCAACTTGGGCAGCCACTGTATGGTGTTCTCAGCATACAAGCCAGCGCTAGCTTCTTTTACCTCGTCTTGACGTATGGTGGAGATACGTTGTTGCGCGACGGTGTTGTAGATACCAACTGGCGACACATTATCGTAACGGGTTTGCAAACCCACTTTGTTACGCATATCCAGTCCGCCGATATTGCTAAACCAGCTCTGACTTACGTTAAAGCCCAGCATACGCCGGCGCTCGCTTTGATTGAACTGATCGCCGCCATCTGGATTGTCCAGAAAATAAGTGAAATTGCTGAACAGATCGAGCGAAGATTGCACCGCGTAGGCATCCATTTCAAACAAAGAATCCTGAGTACGTTTACGCATGGAGTACGACAAACTATAGCGCGAAGTTTGCCCGCCATCGTTAGGATCGATCGCGCCAAAACGGTCGATCAAGCCCGATTGCACAGCACGTAAGGGAACCTGATCAGTCGAGTTCCAGCTATTTTTATATGCCATCGCAGTAACATTAAAACCGTCATCTTGCGTGCCCTGGCTGTATCGTAATATTCCACTGTATTTACGAACATTTTCCGGCGTATCCCAAGGACCGTTGTTACGGTTTAATTCCAGACCATATAGCAGCGTGCCGTTTGCCGCAGCGAGAGAATTTGCCAGCACGGCACGTTGATAACCGTAACTACCTAAAGATAGACTCGCAATCCCTTGTGGTAACTTATCTACCAGCCGGATATGTGCTGCGCCCGCCGAAGCAAAATCGCCTTCGTCGGCAAAATAAGGTCCCTTTTTATAATCGATGCGCTGTACCAGTTCGGGCATCAAAAAATTCAGGTCCGAATAGCCCTGACCATGTGCATGGCTACGCATATTCACCGGCATGCCATCCACATAGGTCGCAAAATCAGTACCGTGATCTAGGTTAAAGCCCCGTAAAAAATATTGGTTTGCTTTGCCATCACCGCTATGCTGAGTCACGATCATACCGGGTACAAATTCCAGCAATTCGCCGGTGCGAAGCGCAGGCCGGTTGCTGATCAGATTGGCAGTAACCGAACCCTGGCTGGCGGCGTTGGAAGTCCCGATTGCGTTATCGTAATTGCCCGCCACCGTGACGGTCTGGATTGCATCGCCATCTTTGCTATTTTTTGTATTATCAGCGTCCTTAGTAGCGTTCGTTTGAGCTTGTGTTGCTTGCATACAAAGTAGCGCAAGTGTAGTAAGGACAGCGATATTTTTCTTCTTTAGCATGTGTTGCTCCCAATAATGGTTTTACGCTTTTGTATGATAAAAAATTAAATAATCATACGTTATTTCAGTTTTTCCGCAATTAGTAAAGATTTTGTCCGTACGAACGGGCTGTAGTTACTTAATAAAAATACTACAAATTCTATAACTCAGATACTCATAAATCACATCATCATACTTTTGCCATTTTCTTAATACGGCAAAAAATCGTCATTGGATTCAATTAATTCAAAATACTTAGAAGTTACAAATAGAGATGTAAAAATTATTCTTTTGTATGAGGAATCTGATAATCTTCATACGAAAATATGGCAAGCATATTGAGGCCGGTTTAACTAAATTTTTAAGCCTGACGAGGCCATCGATTATTGTCATCAATCCAAAAAAGGTGATTGGCTTCATGGATGATCTTGATATTGCTGAAATTGGTCGCGTATTAGGCTACGACTTGTTCCAGTTCGGCAAACGACAGCCTTGCAACGATTGGCCGCAGACTGTGGTCGAAGGATTTTTGCATGCAGCGTCGATCAATGTGGTTAAAAAACCAGGCAATCGATATATCAACAAATATCTGCAATTACGCTTAAACGCATTGCGCCGACACAGAATTGTCGATCCACAAATTAACCCTGATTTGATTCAGCAGATTGACGTAGAGCAATGTCCGGTAACTCGCCGCGCACTTACGCATGGAGAATTAAAAGATACCGATTGGTCGGTTGACCGCTTAAATAACGACGCAGCCTACGCACCGCATAATTTAGCGGTTGTGAGTACCTTGGCCAATCGTGCAAAAGCTGATCGCACTTACGAAGAGGTCTACGCCTTATCGCAACAGACAGATGCGACCGATGGTCTGCAACCGCAAGAATGGTTAAGACTGGCGGCTCTGATGCTGGGGCCTTGTTTTGCTACGCGCCCACGGCTGGCGCCAGTAATACCACTCACTGCACCGATACCAAAACAAACCGTGCGTCTTAGCATGCAACAAGTGCAATACGTCATGACGATCATGGCAAAGCGGTCTGCTGGCAAAAATGCCCTGCTTAAACATTTTAAGACTGTCTCCGGCAATGACCAGGCCAGATTATGTTTACACCGGTTGGTAGATGCAGTACATCAGGGTTTGAAGCATGTTGAGTCGCCGTGGGACGTTTGGCTACAGGCAGGTGTAATGGATGCCTTGTTAGCATGGCGACTAAGTTTAGACCTTAGGTCTTGGGCTATCGCAGGCCAAGTCTCTATGCAACTGGCTGGCGCACGACCAGTAGAAAAGAACCGTTTGCAATCTTGGCAGTTGAAGACAAGCGGTTATTTTCCCTTCCCTAGCAATACAAGGAAAATCAAACCAGCAGCGAACGTAGGTAGTCAAAAGCAGTATTAATAATGCCTAGCAAATAATTCTAAAATCACATTTGCTTAAATTGATGCTGAAACGCCTGTGATACAGCTATCCATCCGGCATCACCGTGGATACGCAAAGCTAAGCCGCCATCGACTCTTTGTACCGCATCAATTGCGGCGACATTCACAATCGCACTGCGTGAGATTTGCCAGAATTTTTCTGTATCCAATTGCAGTGCCAGGTCTTTAATCGGGGTGCGGATATGCGCTTCAAACTTGCTCGTAACCACGCAAGTGTATTTGGCATCTGCCCGAAAGCACTGGACATCATTGATATTGATAAACCGTAGTTGTCCGCCACTGGAGGCTTGTATCCAGTGTAATTGGCTCAGTGGTTTGCGTTCTTCCAGCGCTGATAAATCAGCAGGTTGCTGAGCTAGTCTGCCTTTTAGACGTTGTATACAAATTGCCAGACGTGCTAAATCTAAAGGCTTTAACAGGTAATCGACCGCACCTTGTTCAAATGCTTTTACCGCATAGTCATCAAATGCCGTCAAAAAAACTACATGAGACTTTTGCGCTGCCAGGCGCGCGACTTCAATCCCAGTCATGCCAGGCATTTGTACATCTAAAAATGCGATATCAGGAGCAAGATCGCCCAGCAATTGTGCTGCTGCAATACCGTCTTGTGCTTCACCGACGATCACTAAATCCGGCCATAGCTGGCTTAGCACTTGCCGTAGTTCTTGGCGTAAAACTGCCTCATCTTCGGCGAGTATGGCGCTTGGTTTGGATTGATGATTCATGCAGTGATAGCTAACTTAATCGGGTTGTTGTTGCGGGTATTGTGAAACGTGCTGTTACGCCAGTGGCTGATATTTTTTGCTTTATGCTGTCAATGTTGTTGCCAGTGCAGGGATTGACTGCACGGTTATCATTAATACTGAGTTCAGCTTGTGCGCCAAATAGTGCTAGTAAGCGCTCTTGTAAGTTAATCAGGCCGATACCGTCACCCATTTCTGACTGAAAACCGGCACCATCATCTGTCACCTCAACTACCAGTTGGTCTGATTCGCAAACTGCCGATATAGATAGCCTGCCGCCACCCACTTGTGGTTCTATGCCATGTTTAATCGCGTTCTCTACCAGCGTCATGACCGCCAGCGGCGGTATCAGGCAGCGTTGTGCTTCTGCTGATGCAGTCACCGAAAATTGCAAGCGGTCGCCCATGCGGATTTTAATAATATCGAGGTAGGCCTGAGCGCGTTTTAACTCTTGTTTCAGCGTCGTTGTGTTGGCACGCAAGTCTGGCATTGCTGCCCGCAGATACGAGATCAGGTGATTCAACATGATCTCGGCAGAGTTAGCATCTTGCCGTATCAAGGCACGGGTATTCGCCAGGGTATTGTAAAAAAATGCGGTTCTATCTGTCCTTGTAGTGCAGCCAGACGGGATTCTAAAATCTGGCGCTCAAGCCGATGTTTTAACTGCTCGTCCGCTAATGCTAAATCAGCGCGGCGGCTTGCTTCCTGATTGATTTCTTTAGGCAGCAGATTGAATAAAATAAAACCAAATGCGACTACGGGCAGCAGCCAGTCTGGATGTGGGGTTTGCCGCGGGGGCCATAAGAGTTTTTGCAAACCGACACCAGCCGATAACGCTAAGTACGCAGCGATTAATAGTAAAGGCCAGCGCCATGACGGATTGTTAGAAAAGTCGAATTTTTGTATGCCCGATCTGGCGCTTTGAGTGATGACAAAGACGCTCAGTAAGCCTGTTGCATCAGCTAACCACGTATGACGCCAGCCAGAGAGGCAACTGATCACGATCAAAATAAACGTTACGAATGATGGCAAGACAGGCCAATCAGATTTCAGCAGACTAGCCAGTTTGAACTTAGTAGCCGACCAAAGTCGGCTTTGATGATTAGCAAATATCATTCAGAGAAATTGAGATTTGTTGCCGATTGACTCATCGTACCCATGTGTACAAGTTGATCTAATCTACGCTTTTTTTCTTGCTCTTCTTTAGATGGCTGAATTGCTTCTTGCAATTTCACATCACGTATCCAAAGCTTACCTTGGCCTTTGATACCAGCACCGATTTGTAGTTGGGTTAAAGTTTTTCCAATGATCATTACAATTTTTTCAGTTTTCCAATCTTTAGCTTTTAAATCCGTCGATGTTGTTGAGCTATTTCCTTTATCCGTATCGCTACCTTCATTGGCATGCATAAAAATTTCGGCATTTGACGTTCCTTCACTAACTTTGTACTCTATTAAAAATTGTACTCTTTTGCCTTGCCACGGAGCCGCATCAATGGTCTGGGTCAAGGCTACAAATTTGTCTTCAGCGTTATCTTTACTTTCGATCACCAGTGCTTTTTTATCTTTGCTACTTTCAGAAGGATCAATCCCCACCAAGTAGTGGTCTTGATAACCGGCATTGACGTTCCAGGCTTTGGGTATGCCAAGTTGTACATCCCCAGCAAATGATAAGTTCATCGCGGCGGCGATCAGTGCTGCGGCCAGAATTGTTTTTCCGTATTTCATTTGGTACTCCGAAGTAGTTGATAACGATGCTTATGCTATTCAGCGCACCATTGACTAACAAGACGGTTGCGATGGAGGATGGAATTTGGGTGACGGAGGCTGAGGATGTGTGCGACAAGCACGACAATCGATACCTACTTTACGCGACGTGCTGGGGCATAAGCTCACTGAATCAGTTCACTGAGATTGATACTGATATTTACGTTCTATCGCAGATACGGTGCCGTCCTTCTCCATGTCTCTCAGGATTTTGTTGTAAAGGTCGATATTACTTTGTGCCGTCAGCGGATTGCAGGCGAGGTATAACTCGACCTTATTAAACTGGAACAGCGGAACAATTTTGCCCGTATATCCTTTGGCTTTGATCAGTCTGTTACCGAGTTTTTCGCCGGTCGCCCAAAAATCAAAACGCTTATACATCAGCTTGCGTGGATTTTCTTCATCATAGTTGGCGATATCGATTTGTATGCCGTTGTAACTAAAAAACTCACTCACCGCACCCTGGCGATATACCCCGATGATATAGCCACGTAAATCGTCGATATTTTTAGGCTTGCGAGTATCATCTGCCCGCCCAAAAATAACCCAGTTATTTTTAACCAGCGGCCCTACCCATTTGAATAAGGCCTCGCGTTGCGGGGTACGGGTAGTAGAAAAAACGCAGGTATCAGTATCCCGTTGCGCCATCAGGTAGGAGCGTGCCCAAGGGTAAGCCTGGATGCTGATCGCGACCCCGGCACGGCGCATGATTTCAGTTACTTTTTCTGTGGAGATGCCGTTTATCTTGCGGGTTTCAGGATCGACGATATTGAATGAAGGATAGTCTTCCGTCGTCAGGATCAGGCTTTTTTGTTGGGCAATAGCGGCATTGCTAAAAGGGGACAAAACCAGATAGAGCAGAATGATAAAGCTTAAGCGGCTGATCAACATACTACAACGGTGCATACCCACTCCAGAATGAAGGTTCAGAAATAATTCCCTGCACATGATCATAATGCATTGCAATATATTCGTTTTGTAAAAAATGCTTTTTTACGGTTTTTGTGACTTTCTGCGCTTACAATAAGCCCAATTTTTTTCACATGGGATAACAACATGCAAATTGATCAGTTGTCGTATGGGTCAGATCTGTCTGGATTAATTTGCGGCTATGTGTTTGTGCAGGGACAAGCCGGGCAAGTGGTACACACGCCAGAAGCCCTGGCGTGGCTACAAAAGCCCGCCGTCGAGAAGGCAGATGCGTTTATCTGGCTTCACTTTAATCTGAGTAATGTCGCCGCAGAAAAATGGCTGCATGAGCATACCGACTTGCCCGAAGAGTTTTATGAAGCTCTGCATGAAGGTTCGCGGTCAACCCGGATTGAGCATGCTGATAATGGCTTGATTGCCGTTGTCAATGATGTCTTGCATGACTTTGCGTTTGATGTCTCTGATATTGCTACGCTATGGCTTAGTTTAACCAACAAGGTTTTGATCAGTGCACGGCGCAAGCCTTTGCAATCGGTAGATCGTCTGCGTAACGCGGTAAATCAGGGTGAGTTATTTCATTCGCCGACAGAATTGCTGACGCATTTATTCCGTGATCAGGCCGACGTGCTGATCGGCATCGTGCGCAATGCGATTAAGAAAGTGGATGAAATTGAAGACAAGCTATTGGCTGAAAGGCTCAATCATAAACGCGCCAGATTAGGCGAACTGCGCCGCGTCCTGGTGCGGCTGCAAAGACTGTTGGCACCAGAGCCCGCAGCGCTATTTCGCCTGCTAAAAAAACCACCAGTCTGGGTCGCAGAGAGCGATGTCGAAGAGTTGCGACAATCAACAGAGGAGTTTGCGGTTGTGCTAAGCGATATGGCATCGCTGCAAGAGCGGATTAAGTTACTGCAAGAAGAAATCGCTGCCGGCGTGAACGAGCAAAATAATCGCTCGCTATTTGTATTAACCATCGTCACCGTGCTGGCACTACCAATCAACATCATCGCTGGCTTGTTCGGGATGAATGTAGGCGGTATTCCGCTGGCGCAGCATGAACACGGTTTTTGGATCGTGGTGGCGATTGTGGCGACGTTTACCGTGATTGCCGGTTGGCTGGCGTTTCGTAACCGGGATTGAGTTTGGTGGTTCCAATCAAATTGACCGTTTAATCTCTACGCCGATATTATTTCGACCTCGTTTTCACCACTGGTGCGCATGGCGCACGCTACAAAACCATATACTCCCCCTTATTTTTATAAAATATGTCGCATTGTCCAATGCTTATATAGACAATGAAAAATACACTCGGGGAGTATAAATAAATCCATAGCTGAAAGTCTTAAGCTTGCCGCAACAAATCCGCTGCCTTTTCACCGATCATCATCGTCGGCGCATTGGTGTTGCCGCCAATCAGAGTTGGCATGATGGACGCGTCAACCACACGCAAACCGCTTACGCCGTACACCCGCAATTCAGGATCGACTACTGCCATTGCATCCACACCCATTTTGCAAGTGCCGACGGGGTGATATACGGTATCGCTGCATTGGCGTATGACTTGTCTGATCTCTTCATCGGTATGCACATTCGCGGTCTGGTAGTCACTGGTGCGCACGTTGGCCAGTGCCGGAGCATCCATCAATTTCTTGGTCAGTTTATAGCCTTTGACCATCACATCCATATCATCAGGATGTTCTAAAAAGCGTGGATTGATTAAGGGCGCAGCCAGCGGATCTTTGCTTGCTAACGTCAGTTCGCCGACACTTTTTGGGCGCAGTAAGCAGACATGGCAAGAATAGCCGTGACCCAGATGCTGTTTGCGGGCATGGTCATCAATCATCGCCAATACAAAATGGAGTTGCACGTCGGGTGCGGGCAAGCCGGGATCCGTTTTTAAAAAGCCGCCGCCCTCTGATCCGTTGGAGCTAAACGTTCCGCGCCGTTGGTTTTGGTAGCGGAAAAACTCACGCGCGATCCGTGCCGAACCACCCAGAGAAATCCCCAGCAAATCCAGACTCTTGGCGCGATATTTAAAAACGAAATCGGGATGATCTTGCAAATTCTGCCCCACGCCCGGGAGATCATGCACCACCGGTATGCCCATTGCCTGCAGGGCTTTGCCGTCGCCTATGCCCGACAACATTAGCAATTGCGGGGTCTGCAAAGAGCCCGCCGCCAACAAAATCTCGCGCTTGGCACGCAAGGACTGTTTTTGACCGTGCTGGATAAACTCGACGCCGACAGCGCGTTTGCCTTCAAAGATGATACGGGTCACGTGGCAGCCGGTTTCTACCCGTAGGTTCGGGCGTTTGCCCATATGCGGATACAGATAGCCGCGGGCGGCACTCCAGCGTTCGCCCTCGTGCTGGGTGACTTGATAAATCCCGACGCCTTCCTGATCTTCACCATTAAAATCGTGGTTAATTTTAAATCCGGCTTGTCTGGCGGCATCTAAATAAATTGCCTGGAAGGGATTGTCTGAGCGCAGATCACTGACCCGTAAAGGCCCGGCCTGACCATGCAAATCGCCGCCCAGACTGGCGTTATTTTCTGAGCGTTTAAAGTAAGGCAACAGCTCGTCAAATGACCAGCCCTTGTTACCTAAAGACGCCCAATGATCATAATCCCAGCGGTGACCACGGATGTACACCATGGCGTTGATGGCAGAAGAGCCACCCAAGGTTTTACCACGTGGCTGATAGCCGCGCCGTCCGTTGAGGCCGGGTTGCGGCACGGTTTCAAACGCCCAGTTATTGAGTTTGGTCGGCAACATGGCAACGACCGCTAACGGTGTTTTGACAACCCAGCTATCACCTTTGCCACCGGCTTCTAATACGGTGACGTTGATATTGCTGTCTTCACTTAATCGTCCGGCTACCGCGCAGCCACCGGCACCACCGCCGACCACGATGTAATCGGCAATTGCATTGATTGCTTCTGTCATTTGTCTCGTCCTTTGGATGATTTTTATTTTTGTACTTCTTGGTATTAGTTGGTGCTTCTTGGTATTGCTTGGTGTTGCCTGATATTGCTTGCTTTATCTTTTTGAGGTTTGGTACAACCCCTGTATTGAATCTGAAATTGGATTTAAATTGCGGCAGACTCTGGCACCGAT
Source organism: Undibacterium sp. RTI2.2 (assembly GCF_035018705.1). Lineage (NCBI taxonomy): Bacteria > Pseudomonadati > Pseudomonadota > Betaproteobacteria > Burkholderiales > Oxalobacteraceae > Undibacterium > Undibacterium sp. RTI2.2. The sequence goes on from NZ_JASJXN010000007.1 coordinate 78,340, forward strand.
ACCGCTCTAAATTCTACCCAAAAGCTACTCCCTTTGCCTTCGGTAGTCGTAAATCCCAGTCGCCCATGCATTTTCTCTACTAAAGTTTTGGTGATGGGAAGTCCCAAACCAGTACCACCTTGTTGCCGCGTATCAGTACCATCAGCCTGAGTAAACGGCTCAAATAAATGCGCTTGAAATGCCTTCGGTATACCGGGGCCATGATCGCTGACTTCGATGCGGTAGCTATGACCGCTGTCTCCGCCAACGTCTGCCAGAGATTGATGCAATAAACGGATTTGCACTGCCTCACCTTCAGGAGAAAATTTGGCGGCATTGGACAACAGGTTTGCCATAATTTGCATCAGGCGGTCATGGTCGGCCAAGATCCATGCGCTGCTGACATCAGTGCTAAATTGCAGGCTGACTTTAAGCGATAAGGCATAGGCCGCATTGGCTTCTATTGCGCTGTTAATGAGTGCGAACAAATCGACAGGTTCTTCTTTAAAACGCATTTTTCCGGACACCAGTTTGTCCATGTCCAGAATGTCGTTGACTAAACCGATCAGGCGACAGCTATTGCTGTGCGCGATTTTAATCAGTTGCGCCGCTTTTGCTGGCAAGACGCCAGCCACGCCTGCATCCAGCAACCCCAAGGAACCGCGGATAGATGTCAGCGGTGTCCGCAACTCGTGACTGACGACAGAGATAAATTCAGACTTCAGTTTGTTAATGCGATGCCGTTCGCTGATGTCTTCCAGCATCCAGACTGCTCCGCGCACATAATTTTCTGCCGGTAGGGCGCGCCCTGCTATACGTGCCAAAAACGTTTCTCCGGTAATTCTGTTTACCGTCCATTCCAGCTCTACCCGTTCGTCCGCGATTAACTGCGGTATGACCCGCTGGCCAAAGGCTTGATAATCATCCTCACCGCAGTACAAGAAGCTGGTTTTAACGCCGATCATCGCTTGTGCATCTGGAAAATTACACAGTTCTGCCAGCGCCTGATTAGCGAGGATGATCACACCGTCGCTGACAAACATAATGCCCACAGGAGCGTTGTTGATCAAAATATCTAACTCACGCGCCAGCAGTTTGTAGCGGTCTTTACTGGCTTGCAGTAATTCTTGATTGATGCGCAAAGTCTCTTCGCTGACTTTTTGCTCGGTAATATCAATATGCGTGCCTTGCATGCGCAAGGCGTGACCCTGCTTATCGCGCTCCACCACCCGACCGCGTGACATGATCCACTTCCACTCACCGGACTTCGTTCTTTGGCGGAATTCAGCATGGTAATCCGTGAGCGGAATACTTTTACCTTGCGCATCAAATTGCTCTGGTGCGCGTAGGTGGTTACGCAAGGCTTGCTTGAGTTGTGAGATGTCTTCAGGATGTACCCCGACCTGAGCGAAGTTGCCCCAGAGCTGCTGAAATTCTGCATATTCCTCCGGCTCGTAGCCCAGCATTCTGGCGTACTCAATACTGAATTTAGTTTCGCCGGTTTGCACATTCACATCGTACAAACCCTGATTCGCCGCCTCCAGAATTAAGCGTATTTGTAGCTCGGCATTTTGCGCGCGCTGCTCTGCTTGTTTGCGCTCGGTAATGTCATTGAGGTAGCCATGCCAGAGTATGCTGCCATCGCTTAATTTTTCTGGCGTTGCGTCGCCGACGTACCAGCGCTCTTCTTCAACCACGCCAATTACCCGATATTCTTGATGCCAAGGGGTGAGCATAGTGGCAGAAATATGCCCCGCCTCTCGCATTTTCGCCAGATCATCCGGATGTATTTTGGCAATTACGATGCTGGCGTCGTAACGAATTTGTTCCGCAGTTACGCCATAAATAGCGGTGACTGCATCACTGACATAGGGATAACAACTACGCCCATCTGGAAAGCGCTGATATTGATAAAACATACCCGGCAGCTGCTGGGAGAAGTTAGACAACAAGGTATGACTTTGTTTGAGCTGATCAGTCAGGCGGTGATTCTCGGTGATATCGCTGACCAGACCGATCATGCGCGCCGGCTGACCATCTATCGTACGTTCTACCAGCGTACCGCGAGAGCGTAACCACTTCCAGTTACCATCACGGCATCGCAGGCGATGCTCGTGTTCGTATTGAGGAATTTCACCCTCTAGATATAACCTGGTCGCACGCATGGCTTCTTGCGCATCATCGGGATGCAGCCGGTCTATCCATTCATTGATGTGATTGCCCAGCTCGTGTTCGGCATAACCCAGAATCCGTTTATAACTACGGGAAAAAAATGCCTCGTTAGTGAGTAAATTCCAATCCCATAAACTATCGCCCACTGCCTCCAGCAAAGTCCGCAATGAACTCGCGCTCACCAGTACACCGGTTTGTAACGATGTGCTGGTGGCGTTGGCGGCGGCCTCGCTTGATTCTGACAACGGGTCCAGACGATTGGGCATAGTGAGTTGAGTAAGGAATCAAGTAACGCGGTCAGTCATTTAAGGTGCCAACTAAGCTATCATTTAAGCTGTCATTTAAGCTGTCGTTTCAGGCACCAATAAAACGTATTTGTCTTTGAGTTGCCAGACAAATTCAAATACGATTTAGTTTGAAACCTGATTAAAAAAATCGTAAATGCCTTGGTCGCTCATCTTGCGCGCATTCGACAATTCGCCGCCTTTGCTCGCATACACCAAGCTGTTGTCAGCCTTTAAAACTACTGCCGCAGGAATACCTTTTTTGATCGGATTTTCGTACTGTTTTGCGATCTCCAGATTTTTATCAAATTGACCTACATCCACTTTGACCAATACAAATTTACTGGCGATCAGTGCGGCATTTTGACCTTTGATCGATTTGTCCAGTTCTAAACAATCTTTGCACCAGTTAGCGCCAAAAATCACCAGCACTTTTTTATTTGTCGCCTGCGCTGTTGCCAGAGCTTTGTTAATGTTGGCCTGCGCATCGGCGGTTTCGTCATAGGGTTGATAAGTGGCAGCAGCGCTGACGCCAAGCGTAGCAAAAGACAGGCTGAGACCAAAACAAAATGCGAGTAATTTTTTCATGAGAGTCCTCTAATAGCACTGCAAAATTAGCGAGGTCAGCTACATCAGCGAAACCAGCCTAACAGAGCAGCTTGAATTGATTAAATTAATTGAACGAAATAGACAGGATCAGCAAAGCTCTCCGGTGAGACATCATGACGCAAATACCGGAATTTGTCATGGACAGGATAGACGCTGAAACAATTATGGTAGATGCTTAAAATTACAGCAACTTAAAGCGCTGACTTAGAGCAAATATAGATGCTGTTTTGTATGCGAGTACGTTGATAGCAGGCTCACTCAAATACTGATTTTATATACTGATGTTACATACTGATGTTATATACAGTATTTTCTTTTAAATGGATTAAAATACCTCAACGCTTGTCAGCAATAATCTCAGTAACAGCTTCAGTCATCACTTCGATAACATCATGTCCACCGCCCAGCGAAAAATTATCCATTGCGACTGTGATTGCTTCTATGCCGCGATAGAAATGCGGGACGATCCGCGTTTGCGCGATAAGCCGCTGGCTGTTGGTGGCAGAGCAGATCAGCGTGGTGTGGTGGCGACGTGCAATTACGAGGCGCGGCGCTTTGGTGTGCGCTCAGCCATGCCGACCTCGTTAGCATTACGGCGCTGTCCTGATTTAATCGTTCTGCCACCAACCATGGAGAAATACCGTATCGCGTCTAAAGCGATTTTGGCGATTTATCGTGACTACACTGACTTGGTCGAACCTTTATCTCTCGATGAGGCATATCTGGATGTGAGCGATTGCACGCAGCACAAAGGGAGTGCGACCCTGATTGCGCAAGAGATACGGGCGAGGATTGCAGCCACGGTGGGCATCACAGCCTCCGCCGGTGTGGCGGCGAATAAATTTCTCGCCAAAATCGCCAGCGACTGGAATAAGCCAGACGGTCAGTTTGTGGTCTTGCCAGAAGACGCAGATAGCTTTGTGGCAGAACTACCAGTCGCTAAATTATTTGGTGTGGGCAAAGTCACGGCGGCCAAATTGCATGGCCTTGGTGTGCAATATTGCCGCGATTTGCGCAGCTGGTCTTTACCCGATTTGCAGCAACACTTTGGCAAGCTTGGCTATAACTTGTACCTGCTTTGTCGTGGCATTGATCATCGTAGTGTTTGTCCGGACAGCGAGCGAAAATCAGTCAGCGTAGAAGAAACCTACGCCCAGGATTTGCCCGATCTGGCGGCTTGTCAGACGGAGTTGCCTGCCTTGTTTGCGATGTTGGTAGCGAGGATGAAGCGTGTACAAGCGGAGGATTACATACACAAGTTATACGTCAAAATCCGCTTTGCCGATTTCCACCAGACTACCGCAGAATGTCGTGGCAGCAGCTTGGACGAAAGTAGTTTTGTCAGCTTGTTAGAGACCGCATTTGCACGCGGCCAACAACCCGTTCGCTTGCTTGGGCTGGGTACCCGTTTAAGTGGCACGGAGCAAGCGTCAACGGCGGAGCAGCAATTGGTTTTGTTTGCGAGTTAAGTCCTGTCTTTGAGTCGTAGAGAGATAAAACAACATTTCTTTTTTAATTTTCTGTGAGAAGTTTTATCGCCCTTTCTAACACTATGTCATCGCCAGAAATCGCATCTTCTATCGTTGATTTATAAGGGAGAGTGGGAATGATTCCAATACCGTGGAATTGAGACCCATCTTGTTTCAAGACTTGCATCCCAGTCCAAAAAACTTTATATCCTCCTGGAAGAGGCAAGCAACTAATATTTCCATTCGAGCCTGCAGTCCGTGTGCCTATGATTTCACCCAGTTTGTAGTGCTCTACGATAGTCATCAAGGTTTCTGCAGCACTGATCGTATTACCGCTTATCAAAAAAACTAATTTGGCATTGATATAGGGCGCTTGAGGTTGAAGAGCTTTTCCAATGCGCTCCCATTGCCAATGATCCCGATCAGCTCCACTGATGACAGGGACATTGAATAACGGTACCTCTAGTGGCCTTTTTGTAAAATGTTTTAAGAAATTGCTATTGCCATTCACATAATTTCGGACATCAAAAATGATCCCTTTGAAGTTATTTTTTTGGGCAATCAATTGTTCAATATCTTTGCCATCCGCTCTGTCGATATCTACATACCAAATACCGCTTTTCAATTGTTGCATCGCTCCTAATGGATTTTTTTCTCTTAAATTGACCACAGGCGTATCACGAAGGAAAGTCTTTGTTTGCTTGAATCCTTTTAGGTCTCGGTAGCTCATTTCTAAGAGGGAATTTTCTTCCCCTGTGAGCAGCTCGACAGATAAGATTTCGGCCTGCATGGTGTCTGTTGCGGACATGTTTTCTGTATTTATTTCTGACAACCTGTGTGCAATTGGCAAACCATTTAAATGCGTAATTTGGCTTCCAAAGGGAATTAATGGTTGATTGCCTGGAGTTAGGCGGGACCTTGAAACCACCGGTACACCATCGATCATTTTTATTTTGATAAAAGGTGAAAAGCATCAAGCTCCCTCGGACCTGTGACACGCGCATGTCCATCGTGCAATGCGGAAGTAAAGCGCATTAGGGTGTGGGTAAATGCTTTTTCATCTTTATCGCTTGAGGCGGATAACAAGAGTGCGTCCAATTCCTTATTCCAGTCGATTTTAATGATGTCGGAATACGGATAGAAATAACGTAACGCACTCCATATTTGTATAGCATTCCCTAACCTTGTGATTCGGTCATTTCCACTGAAATCTGGGACTATATTTTTCAACTGATAGTCAACTCGATTCAAACCATTCTCTGGTTCAACTTTGGGAATGGTTTCATGATTTTTAGTTGAAAATACGAGATCAGGCATCCACAGTGTAACTTGCCCTCCTAGCTCAATTTTATTGAGTTGAACCACATTACCTTGCAATGAGACATCATCAGTAAGTTGTTTACTAAGTTTTTCATACACGCGATCACTGTGATAAAAATAGTCGCGTTGAGCGAGGCCGTGATGTACCCATTGAACCTTGAAGTGAGCATCTGTTGGTTGCAATAAGTTCTCGGGAATTTCAACGCTGGTAAGCCACTGTGTGGTCGGAGCGTAGGGAATAAATAAGTTTTTTAAAGCATTTGCCAACTCGGCATCTGACTTAGCAAGTTCCACCGACAGAACTGCTTTCTGAATAAATTTATTCCAGTCCAACTTGGTCAATGCATCAGTAGCATGGAAATATCGTATATAACCAACGGCCTTACTCAGCGCGCGCAAATTGTTCAGTTCGATGGCACTCAATGCTCTGCTGCCTGGATCGCTGATATTGGATTTTGCGACATCGCTGACCTCATGTACTTCTAAGTTGGCGAACCAGATTTCCCCCTTTGTATCGGAGTCGGCACCAAATCTCAGCTGATATGCCGCCCTGTCGACGGCAATACTTGCGCAGGCTCTTTGCCAAGTTGGCTGCAATGGCAAACTATAGGTCGCTGCGGCTCGCAAAGTATTGCGTGGTATATCTGTGCGTGTCCAGAAGCCGGATTTGGCGACTTGCTTGAAGTTGGCTTTTACATCTCCGCAAATTTCTACAATTTTTCCACGCCATGGTCTGGCATCCACTTCTTGAGCAAGCGAGATGGTTTGACCGTGCTCGTTATTCTCTAGCAGTAAGATTTTGTCTTTATTTGATGAGCGGCGATCGGCTTGTAATTTAGCAGACGTGCTTTTGCCTTCGATGTCCCAGGTTTCATTCAGTTTTCCTGATCGAGCGTCTGATTCAAATTTCAATGTAATTGGTGCGTTTTTAGGTACAGGCCGTGAATTTTCGTCGCTGTCAGTAGCATAAGCAAAAGCGCAGATAGAACAGATCGCAGCAAAGGTAAATATATTTTTCAATAAGTGCATAGGTCAAATTTTTTATAGCTTGGTATTGGACTGTCAGATTTTTTAAAGTGGTAAAAATGCGTATTCGCTGCCTTTATCGAGGCTGCTCAAATAAAGGAAAACCCGAAAATTATAAAATACAAAAACAGGAAGCCGAATACCGGTTCACTTAATAAGGCTGACTGACAGGACTGACGCAAAATTTACCCGGATGCGCGGCTAAGTCTCGCCACAACAATGTTGTGTAAGTTTTGTTTAAGGTGAGTCTTTAAATATACTCCCAATTAGTATATTTTATTGCCCATATAATCATTGGGCGATAGGCTGTTTTTCATGGAAAACGGGGGGAGTATATTGAATCTATGAAGGTATAAGCAAAGTAAGAGGCCTCAACATTGCCATAAAGATTAAAAAAATAAAATTAGGCGATTTAGATATAAGCGTGTATATTCCAATTCGTACTTGCATCAAGTCGTTATATAGTTGGTCCCAAATCTGCATGGCTGTTGTTCTTCTAGTCGTTCTGTTTTAATTCCTCCGGTTTCATCTCTTGGTTTCAAGTGCCTATCAGGCAATGTCGCCTATTTACAATTGAAGGAAAAAAACATGAGTACTCAAACAGGTATAGTCAAATGGTTCAACGATGCTAAAGGCTTCGGCTTTATCACTCCTGATGCTGGTGGTCCAGATTTATTCGCCCATTTCCAAGACATCCAATCTTCTGGATTTAAGAGTCTGACGGAAAATCAACGCGTTTCTTACGAAGCAGCTGTTGGTCCAAAAGGCGATAAAGCAGGCAATATCCAAATTCTCTCTTAATTGAGTAGATCGACGCTTAAGTATTGGTGAGTTGTCGATTCTGAATTAGCTTTATGTGTTGTGGTTTGTTTTTTTCTTAAATACCGGCCGCTGGCACCACGCAGATAGCATGGGTTGGCGGTAAGAGAAAATATCATCAGCAAGACAAAAACTTCACAAGTCAGAAAATCACCATCAGGTTTATTTTTTGACGCATAGATGAATTCTGACCGGTCAGTGGCACCACGCAGATAGCATGGGTTGTTGGGAAATGGTCTAATACATTCGTGTTTATCACCGTAGCGAGAAGATTCACCAGGCATCTGCCAGTATCTTCTGCGGCGAGCATCAACTCTAACCGGCCAGCGTATTGTTTACTCAATGCACTTGGAAAATGGCTTAGTTGATTTGTGAAGAAAAAACATTCGTTCGACTTGAAAACATGTCCATCAGGAGATGTTGGAGCAGTAAAAACGACTCATCCCACCAGGGGCACCGCGCAGATAGCACGGGTTGTTGGTTTAGTCAGTGGCACCACGCAGATAGCATGGGTTATTGATGATGATATTGAGGATAGTGAGTCGCAGCAATGAATGGTAAGCCCGCTTTTGGCGGGCTTTTTGCGTTAACGACGACGATAACATTGGCGTCATGGTCATCTTTAATAAACGAGATAATTAGCTACTGCAATCCCGCGCTCGGGCCAATTATTTCAAAAAGTCTTTGACTGCTGCAATGGTAGTCACCGGATCTTCTTCTTGCGGCACATGTCCTAATTGATCAAACATGACCAGCTTGCTAGCGGCAATATCATGATGGAATCGCTCTGCGTTATCTGGTGGAATTAACTTATCTTTGCCGCCCCAAAGTATTAGCGTTGGCAGCTTAATGGTTTTAATTTTATCGGCAGTACGTCCCGCATCCAATTGTGTAAAACGCAAACCTAGAGCATGGCGATTACCAGCCCCTAAAGTCATCGCCTCGTATCTGTCTACCAACGCTGGCGTGACTTTATCTGGATTGCCATATACATTTTTGACGCTGCTTTCCATCAAATTCCGTGGCAAGGTATGTTGCATCACCCAAGCCATTTCTGGCATGCGCGCGATCTTAAAACCTACCGGAATCGCCGCCGGTGTGAAGGGATATCCGGCAGCATCTACTAAGATGAGTTTATCAATCCGTGCTGGTGCAGCGGCTGCAACTTGCCAGGCGATTTCACCACCCAGAGAGTTACCACCCAAGACCACACGTGACAATTGCAGCTTATCCATCAGGTTCAGAATAAATTGGGTGTAAGCAGCGTTGCTATAGTCGTTTTGCGTATTTGGTCCCGTCAGACCAAAGCCAGGAATATCCATCGTAATGACGCGATGCTGCTCTTTTAATGCAGCAACCCAAGGCTCCCAGGTATGCAAGCTTGATGAGGTGCCATGAATCAGCATAATCGGCACCGGATCATTCCTTAGCCCCTCATCCCGCAGATGTACCGACAAACCTTTGACATCGATAAATTGGGATGGCGCGGGCGCCCATTGTGTCGTCAACTCGCTTAAAGGTTTATCGGGCGCCCAGGTCAATACGATCATCAGGCAACTTGCGCCAATAACAAATAAGACCAGACATAAAAAGCTGAGAATGACACGTTTGCTGATACTCATGTTGAGGTACTTTCTGTGATTTGAATATGACTATTGACCTTCAGTATTTACTCAAGTGTTTGCTGAAACAATTTACTGAAATAAGCTGCCTAGTTCATTTTTTATACAATCTTTTTATGCATACGTGCCAGCGGTGCATGAATACCACCAGGTAAATCTAAGCCAAAACGTTCGTACACCTCAAAGCCTGAAGCGCGGTATAAAGGTTCACCTGGCATAGTGGACGCTAGTTCTAATGCGGTGAAACCTGCAGCGCGTGCTTGCTCTGTGCAATGTCGCATCTGCATGCTGCCAAGGCCGCGACGGGCGGCAGAAGGATCGACGAAAAAAGCACGGATGCGTGCCGGATCAATGGCAGGATCAAGTAAATTATCGACCCCTTGTTTGGCTTGATCACCGCCAAACAAGGTATTACGTTTGCTCCATCCGCCACAGGCCAGTAGCCTGGGTTTTATCTCAGGCTGTTCCACATTGACTACCTCTTCCTCAATGGCAAAATAGGTTTGATCTGCGATCAATTGCGTATCCACGCCGAACACATATTGCAACAAGCCCCGTGCTTGTTCCGGTGTATAAAAAGAGACGCTTAAATCAATCGCAGAGCGCGCGATCAGTACTTGCATAGCAGCAATATCGGCATAATGGGCAAGGCGCAACCTAGGCATGATGATCTCGTCGTGGGGATAATGGCGTAATTGATTTTAACAATAAAATAGCGCCACAAAATTGCTTGGCAATAAAAAACGCCGCTGTCATTGCGGCGTTTTTTTGAATATCAATTGGTTGCCTTCAAAGCTTACTTTAAACCTTACTTTGCAGCTTCTTTTTCCTGCAATGCGCGCCACATGACTTTGCCGGTTCCCGACTTTGGCAGAGTATCTACAAATTCGACAAACTTCGGTACTTTATAGGCGGCCATTTTTTCATGCGCCCACGCCATGATGTCTTCACCAGTCACATCCGTGCCGGGTTTTTTGACGACGATCGCTTTAACGGTTTCACCACGATATGCATCACGCGCAGCAATAATGCAGCATTCTTGAATGGCGGGATGTTGATACATCATCGACTCGACTTCCGCAGGCCAGACTTTAAAACCGCTGGCGTTAATCATGCGTTTTAGACGATCAGTGAAAAAGAAAAATCCTTCATCGTCCATATAACCCAAGTCGCCGCTACGGAAGAAACGTACTCCATCCAGTTCAGCAAACGAATCGGCAGTTTTTTGTGGATCGTTCCAATAACCTTGGAATACATGTGGACCGTTGATCCAGATCTCGCCGGTTTCACCCTGTTTAACTTCTTTCAAGGTGGTAGGGTCAACGATGCGCGAATCGGTGCTGAAATGCGGAATTCCCAGACATTGCTGCTTCATACGTTGCGGTGGATTGAGGTGCGATGGCGCCATAGTTTCGGACAAGCCATAACCTTCCATATATACCTGACCGGATAATTCCAGTAGCTTTTGTGCGATCGCTGCAGGCATCGCAGCACCGCCGCCAGAGACGCGGTTTAACCCGGAGATATCGTATTCTGCCAGACGTGGATTGGACAAAAAATCGATCATCATTGATGGCACTACCGTCCAGTTAGTGACTTTGTAGCGGGTGATTAATTGACCAGCAACATCTTTGTCCCAGCGTGGCAAAATCACCAGACTGCCGCCACAAAAAATCATGCTGTTCATGACTGACTGCATGCCTGTCACATGGAAAAACGGCAGTACCGCCAGGGCAACATGGTTTGGTAGCACTGAGCCTGACCATACAGGACTGGCAGCCGCATTAAACATCACCGAGCGATGAGTGTGGATACAGCCTTTAGGTTTACCCGTCGTACCCGAGGTATAAGGCATGCAGGCAAGATCGTCGGAGCTAGCTAGATGAGCGCCCGGTGTTTGTTGAGCAGCGACAGCGTCTTTCCACGTCACTACACCCGCTTGCACCGGCACGTCGCGCGGCGCGCGCACAAAATCTGGCACGCTTAAGCTGGTTTCTTTGGTCAGATGATCGGAATAAGTAGCGACAATAGCGTGCTGCAAGCCCGTAGTGCCAACCAATGGCAACATACGAGAGAAAATTTCTTGCGATGCCAATGCAACTTTTGCACCGCTATCCGCAATGTAATGCGATAACTCGTCGGTCATCAGCATAGGATTGACTGGCACCACCATCGCATCGGCGCGCATGATGGCGTAATAGGCAATAATAAATTGTGGCGAATTCTGCATATCCAGCAATACCCGGTCGCCGCGCTGCACACCGCATACTTGCTGCAAATAGCCTGCCAGCGCCAAGACTTCCGCATGCAACTCGGCATACGTCAAGATGCTGTCATAGAAAATAATCGCTGGCTTATTCGGATAACGCTGCGCCGAGATTTGCAGGTTGGCATAGACGCTGGTCTCTGGTGCCGTTAAAAAATGCGGCAAGCCAGTCGGCCAATGGGCGTAGTGAGTTGTGTTCATACCTTGTCTCCGGTGTGATTGCTAATGTGAGGATATGCAATGAAATAATTATTATTTCATTAGAGTGCCACACCTAATTGATTTTTGCACGGTCGTTCGTAAATTTTTACAGACTGCTCTGATCATTACCTTTAAATTGTTAATTTTTGTATAAGTGCACAAAGAAGTGCCTGACGATTTTTAATTTGTCGCCGCTAAAGCTACAATGAGGTGTACGTTCTTCTGTCTGCCTATACTTATTGGTATCTGACAAAGCGACATTGAGCTTTCTTTCGGGCTTCCTTTTAAACGGAGTTAATGTGTCTTCATTTTTTTACCGTTTTTCCCCATTCCTGCTTTGTGCTGTGTTTTGCACAGTCCTTTCGGCATGCGGTGGTGGTTCCACCACGGCTTCCGCCAGTTCTCCGGTTACGATTAGCGTGACTGGCCCTGCCAAAGTGATTACTGGTGATCCAATCACGTTTACTGCTCAAACCAATAGCAGTGCAGCGCCTATCAGTGCCATGTCCTGGCGTATCACCCCGCTGACTCTCGGTGCGAGCGCGCTTGCTGCCACTGGCAATACCGATTGTAAAACCGTCACAAAGAGTGCTTCTGGAAACGACTGGACCTGTGTATTACAAATCACGCCACCCGCCAAATTGACCGCTGATTACACGTATCAACTGACGGTAACGGTAGTCGATTCAAAAAATAATACTGCCAGTAGCAGCGCAAATTTAGTCGTCGGGCAAGAAGCCTCCGTCACACTCAACCCGGTCGCCATCGTAGGCGGTACGTCTAATGTGACATCGGGGAGTAAAGCAAGTTTAACTTGCACAGGTAGTGGCGGCACCTCCAACACTGGCTCATACGCTTATCAATGGGTAGTAAATGACGCAGCAGGACTTAGCCTCAACATCACCGCCCCGTCCAATGCAACGACGGATTTCACTGCACCCATCGTCACCACTGCCACCGTAGTAACACTGCAATGCCGGGTGACGGATGACAAACAAAAAACCGGAACTGCGCTACAGACCGTCACCATCAATCCCGTGGTCAAGCCAACGATTGTCCCTATTTCAACCAGCGGCGGGGTGGTACAAGCCGGTGCAATCGTCACTTTGGATGGTAGTAAAACGACGCGTTATGATGCCAACGGCAATCAGGTCACCACAGGCACAATTTATTTTTACTGGAAGCAAAAATCCGGCCCCACCGTCACCATCAGCAATCCCAATAGCAGCGTTGTCACGATCGCGTTACCAACGGACATTGTGACCAGAACTACCTTCCTGTTCACCCTTAACGCATCAAACGCGCCTATAGACTCCAACGGCAATTCGACCGAACCCGTGCAACAAGTCGATGTCTCTTATTTTGTAGATGCCCTGACACCGATAGTCTTGACATCTTATGTGCCTACCCAAACCATATCCTCCGGATACAGCGCCGTTCTATCGGCATCAGCCACCTCAGCAGCATCAGGGCATAACGTATATTTTAGCTGGACGCAAATATCCGGACCAAGCGTTGTACTGGCAAGTGCCAACTCCAGCAACGCGGGTTTTATTGCGCCTACCGTCACTGCCAAGACAATTTTGGTTTTTAGAGTCAGTGCTGGTTACCAGCCTATTGCCAGCGACAATCCCGGCACGGCCTCGCTTGATTTGATCGTTCAGGTAACGCCTTAGACGTCTTTACCAATAACTCATTACGACAATCCTTAATGCCGTAATGAGTTATTGGTTTGTCATCAATGGCTATACAAAATCAGCAGCTTCACATACAAAGAATGCTCAGTCCCTCAAGCCATGCTCACGCTGCCTTGTAAGAGTTTTAGTGGCGACAAAAATCTCTCGCAAAAAATAAATAAAACTACCGACGAGAGACAAAATACCGCACACAAACAAGACCGCTATCAGACTATCCAGGCGTAAATCGGTGGCATCGCCTGCGAACAAAGACGCGATCACCAGACAAACTAGCAGCCCGCAAGAAGTGCTCAGAGTGATAGCACGGTTGATCAGATGCGAGCGCTCATACAACTCGTTTAACTCCTCACGCAAACCTGGTTTTTGAGTGACATTCCCCTTTACCTGCAACATATCCTCCAGCACCCGAGACCGGTCAATAATCCGCGCCAGACGGTTAGTCAGTACGGTCAAATTAGTACCCACGCCAGTCAATAAAAAGACCGGAGCAATAGCAAGTTGAATGATATGGCTGACATCGCCCAGTTGTAGATTAATCAAGGTAGCTCCCTAGTTTTTATCGTGCTGAATTTTAGCAGCCTAAAACACACAATAGAGTATTAAACCAAGATTTTCCAATAGATCGCGACCACAACTTAGATGTATAGGTGATATGCGCAGATCAAAGGAATAATCCCATCGCAATTTGAGTGCGAATGCGAGTCCAACAGCGGCAGCGACAATTTCCCCCTTAGGTCATCAATAGGTCATAACTACGAATTGCCATGACGCGTTTTTAACCTGTCATCTTATTCAAGGCCTTGTCATGCAAAACCCTGATCTTGTTCGTCGCTTCCCACGTCAACTTCCGCTAGTGTTGGCGATTAGTGCGGCGCTTGCGCTGGTTGCTTGCGGTGGTAGCAGTAACGACAACACTAGCAATTCTGTCCAGGCGGATGTGGCTTTGGTGGTGCCGTCAGCACCTGCTGATTTAGGTTTTGTTGATACTGCGCCGGTGCTGGCGTCGGTGCCGGCATTTGTTGATAATGTGGCGAGCAATCAGCGTGGTGATGCGCGCTATGCGACCTTGGATACCAATGCGGGTGTGCGCGTGCTGGCAGGTTTTAAAACTATCTGGCAACCGCTGACGGACATTGTGGATGCGGGTGTTTCTGCTCCGGCAGTTGGCAATTTTCCTGCTGTGATTCCGTCGGTCTGGACTGGCCTGCCAAATGATGGCACAGCGGGCGGTACGATTTTGAACAGTGCCGTACACAATGCCAATATCCAATATGTGGTGACGGCGACGACCGCGCGTACACCCGCGCAAGAGTTGGCAGCGTACCTAGATGATCGACGTGGCAAGGGTTATAGCGTCAGTGACGGTATGGGTCCGCTGACGACGGCCTGGCGCGCAGCGGCGCAGCAAACTACCAGTGTTACTGCAATTGCAGCGGATGCGACGACGGTTTTGTATAACGATACCGGGAATAATATCGGCGTCGGTGGCAGTGCCAATGCCGCATTTGGTAGCGTGGTCGATTTCATCAGCGCGATGAGTAACAATGGTTCTACCGAGCCGGCCAAGCGCTTTTATAAATATGCCCGGCCTTACCGCTGGAGCAGTAACGTCGTCGTTGTGCCTGCATTAGTTCCGGCAAAAAGCAGCACGCCGACGACTGATGGCGGTTTTACCAGTGGCCATTCAGCCGAGGCAACGCGTGACACCGTGGCGATGGCATATGCCGTCCCGGAACGTTTTCAAGAGATTCTGACGCGCGGTCTGGAGTTGGGTGAAAACCGGATTCTCGCTGGTATGCACTCGCCGCTGGACGTCATCAGCGGTCGCATGCAAGGCCAGGCAGTGGTCGCTGCCAATTTGGTCGACCCCGCCAACGCGACTAAAAAAGCCGCTGCCGTCGCGCAGGCGCACGCCACCTTGATGGCACAAACTAGTACCAGCAGCGATACCTTTAATGCCTTTGCTCATTCTGCTACGGTAGCCACCGATCGCTTTGCGGATTACGCGACGAACAAGGCAAATTACCTGCGCCGCATGACTTACAGCTTTGCACCAATTGCTGCAACCACTGCGCCTGCCGTGGTACCAAAAGGTGCGGAAGCTTTGCTGGAAACCCGCTTGCCGTACCTGAGCGATGTGCAACGCCGCGTCGTCTTAAAAACCACTGCGCTTGCATCCGGCTACCCTGTGATGGACGATGCAGAAGGTTGGGGACGCTTGAATTTGTTCGCGGCAGCAGATGGTTATGGCGTATTTACCGGCAATGTGGTGGTTGTGATGGACGCCAACCAGGGTGGTTTCAGCGCAATGGATAGCTGGCGCAACGATATCTCCGGCGCGGGTAAATTACTCAAGCAAGGCAGCGGCACCTTAAAACAGACAGGCAACAATAGCTGGACTGGCGGCACAGAATTGAACGCAGGCGTATTAGAGGCGGACTCCGTATCTGCCTTGGGCAAAGGCGATGTGTATGTCAGCGGCGGCACATTGGTGAGCAACGCCACAGGTGCAACTACCGTCTCTGGAAAATATACGCAGTTGGCTAACACCACTCTGGAGCTGGATTTGGGCAGCGGCCAGCAAGGCCGGTTTACCGCCACTGGCGTGATCACTATTGCTGGCGGCACCCTGCGTATTAAATTTCAAAACGGCTATAAACCAGCCGTCGGCGACACGCTGAACATTATCACCGCGGCAAGCTTTAAAGGTAAATTTACCAGCATCGTCGTCGATGGTTTTAGCGCGACACCGATTTATACCGACACGGGTTTGCAGTTACGTTTGGGTGCATAGTTGAGCGTTTAAGTGCTTAAGAAAATAGCCGGGCAGCATGTACGGATGGAAGCGGATAGCCGCGATTAGCGGATCGCCAAAAATTGAAGTAGGGTGCGCCATGCGCACCAATGATGGAAAACAAACGGCTTAAAATAAGGATATGCGGTGAAACGGTGCGCATGGCGCACTCTACAGATGTAAGTGCAATTGCGCGCGTCCGAGATGAGCATGCACACCGTCATCACTCTATCCCGCACACAGACTTGTTCGAAATCCGACATACTCCTCAGAGTCAGTCAACACTCAGGAGAATAAGGATGTCAGCAAGCACTCGTATGCCAGCAATTTTTTTCGGCCATGGCAGCCCGATGAACGCATTAGAAGATAATCGTTACACCAAGGAGTGGCATGCGCTTGCCCAGCGTTTTCCGCGTCCTAAGGCCATTTTATCGGTGTCGGCACATTGGACTACACGTGGCACGGCGGTGACGGCGATGGCTGCGCCGCAGACGATTCATGACTTTGGCGGATTTCCGCAAGCTTTGTTTGATATGCGGTACCCCGCTCCTGGTGATCCGGCACTGGCTGCGCGGATTGCGGCTTTGTTGGCGCCGCTGCCGTTGTTTTTAGATCAGCAATGGGGACTTGATCATGGCACCTGGTCTGTGTTGATCAAAGCTTATCCCGCTGGCGATATTCCGGTGCTGCAATTGAGTTTGGATGTGACCCAGCCAGCAGGTTTCCATTTTGAACTGGGAGGCAAATTATCCGCCTTGCGTGAAGAGGGGGTGATGGTGATCGGTACCGGTAATGTGGTACACAATCTCCGCCGCATGGATCCGCAATCGCCCGGTTACGACTGGGCCGTGCGCTTTAATCAAGCAATGAAGCAAGCCATGTTGGACGGCGATTTTGAGGCAGTGATGAATTACACCGACCTTGGGCAAGACGCCAGCTTGTCGGTGCCAAGCTCAGAACACTTTTTGCCCTTGTTGTATGTGCTGGGGGCAAAAACTGAAGAAGATCAATTAGAGATTACGACCGAGGGAATGGAGCTGGGCGCGATTAGTATGATGTCGGTGGTGGTGGCTTGACTTAACGAGGAAATCCATATACTCCCCATTATTTTTAGTCAATATGGCTAAATGTCCAGAATTTACATGGACAATCAAAATATACCCTATAGGAGTAATTTTAATTCGTGCTTGTGTTCGGATTAAATTTTGATGATTTTTGCTGAAAGCTTAATTCTCTCGAATGTCATTCCAGCGTGGGTTTAGCTGGAATCCCGTGTCGTTATTCTGAGAATGGAGTCGCAACTTGGAGGCCAAGTGGTCGCACCACAAACGTCACGTCACTGGATTCCGGCTAAACCCATGCCGGAATGACGCACTAATGAGTCCTTACGCGGGCTAGTTTAGATGGCTAATTGAGCTGACTACTTAAATCAGACACTTCAGCCAGATCCTTAAGCTGGTTTAGCCGGCAGTGTCAGCTTCACTTCTAATCCACCTTCGCTTAAATTAGCCAACTGCACGCTGCCGCCATGTTGCTGGGCGATGTTTTGGGCGATGGTTAAACCTAATCCGGTACCGCCGGTATCGCGTGAACGTGATGTCTCTGTGCGATAAAACGGCTCAAACACTTTTTGCAATTGATCTGCCGGAATGCCAGCACCACCATCACGGATGAAGACGTGCATCAGTTTGATGCCGGCATCGCTGCTGGTTTCTAAGGTGACTTTGGCGTGGTGCCCATATTTGACTGCGTTATCAATCAGGTTGGTCAGACAACGGCGCAATGCCTGCGGTCTGGCCATCACGGTTATGCCGGATTTGCCGTTGAAGCTGACTTCTTGCCCGGCATCTGCAGCATCGGCACAGACACTATCAAGCAGTGAATCCAGATCCAAAGGGCGCAGCGATTCATTGCTATCCATACTGCGCGCCAGATCTAGCCCTTCTTTGACCATGGTTTGCATTGCCGACAAATCGCCGACCAGCTTATCCCGCAACTCGGTATCGCCGACTTTTTCCAAACGCAAACGCAAACGCGTTAGCGGTGTTTGCAGGTCATGGGTAATCGCTGCCAGCATGTGCATGCGTTGCTGGATGTGTTGGCGGATTCGACCTTGCATAGAGTTAAACGCTTTGGTCGCTTGCAGAATTTCTGTCGTACCGACTTCAGGCAAAGCCGGACGATTAATATCTTTACCTAAATCTGTCGCGGCTTGCGCCAGTTGCCGGAGTGGTCTTACCGTCATGCGCGACACCAGATAGGCCAGTACTGCAATGCTGCAAAAGAACAAGAATAAATACAAAAAGAAATCTGGGCGCAACGGTGGTACTGCACCGCGTGGTGGCAATGCGGTCAGATGCAAGATAGTGCCATCATGTAGTTTAATACTTAATTCTTCACAGGTAGATCTTTGCGCCATTGTTTCTGCTGGAAGGTTAGTGCAGCCCTCAGAATCTGGCGGCAAGGAGGAAACCTCAAAAGTTTTACCTAAACGTTCGCTCAGCGTCAGCGCATATGCTGAGCGCGGCGCTTCGCTACGTGCCTGATTTGGCAGCGTTGTAAGGCGCAAACCTAATCGCGGTGCCGTGGCTAAAAAGGCTTCTCGGTTTGCCGGCGGTAAAGCATCCATTGCCAGCAGCAATTGTTCGGCACGTTCAATTGCCCGATTCTCACGGAACTGTTCTATGGTTTTTTGGCGCTCACCAAACGCCAGCCACCAGGTTAGTGCAGTAGAGCTCACTACACCCAACAACAGGATGCCAAAAATCCTGCCGGACATCGACTTGATAATGGTCATGCTCCGCTCTCCATCGTGACGTTGACCGATAGCACATAGCCGCCGTTGCGTACGGTTTTAATAATTTGCGGCGAGCGTGCATCTTCCCGCAGTTTTTGCCTCAGGCGACTGATCTGAATATCGATAGAACGATCAAACGGATCCGCATCGCGGCCATGTGTCATGTTTAATAACTGATCACGATTGAGGATGCGGTTAGGGTGATCTAAAAATATATTAAGCATACGGAATTCTGCGCCGGACAAAGCGATCACCATGCCTTCCGGGCTGACTAGATGGCGCGCCGTCAGATCAAGCGTCCAGTCAGAAAATTTTAAGCGATGAACTTGCTCACCATTGCTACCCAATGTCATAGACTGAGTGCGGCGCAGCACGCTGCGTATGCGTGCTAACAGCTCGCGTGGCTCAAACGGTTTTGGTAAATAATCATCTGCCCCCATCTCCAGGCCGAGTATACGATCCAGCGGCTCACTTCTGGCCGTCAGCATAATGACGGGCATTGTTGAGTTGGCGCGCAGAGTACGGCATAAGGTCAAGCCATCGTCGCCAGGCAGGTTTAAATCCAGTACCACCAGATCAACATGATTGTTATCCAGCGCCGCCCACATTGCATTGCCATCAGCAGCCATTAAAGTAGCGTAACCATGACCATCCAGATAGTCGGCCAACAGGCTACGAATGTCGCGATCGTCATCAACGATCAATATTTTGCTTGGAGTATCCATGGCTCGTATTATGAAGTCCTGACAGCAAAGAAGGCATGTGATTTTGTATCGTCTTGTTATGATAAACCGAGAACGACACAATGCGACACATCTGCAAGCGTTCTTGCCACTGATTGTTACACAGCGATACAAAGCAGATTGCTGCCGACACTTGCCAGTTACATCACTGCGCCAACATAAGCCGCATGTGCAAGTCACATAGGTAAGTCAAATGCACAAGTCACATGTGGAAGTCACAACCAGCGACTTATCAAAAACGTATTCAACTACTCGGTAGTAATTTAAAGAGGAACACCATGGCACCAATAAAAAATCCGATCGCCATCGCGCTTGCCGCTATCAGCATGTGTATTGCCATCGGCGTATCTGCCCAAACATCACCAGCAGCACCAACATCGGCTGCGGCTGCTGCCGTACCACCGCCTCCACAGCATCAAAAAGCGGGGATGGATCAGGCTAAATGGGCTGAAAAAATGCAAGAGCGTATGGCAAAACATATCGCAGAATTGCATGACAAGCTTAAGATCACTGCAGCCCAAGAACCTGCCTGGAAAACCTTCATTGAGTCGATGAAACCAAGCATGCCGCCAGGTGCGCAAGCGATGCGACCGGATCATAAAGAAATGGATAAATTAAGCACTCCTGCCCGTATGGAAAAAATGCTGGAGAAACTGAAAGAACATGAGGCGATGATGCAAACGCGTCTGACATCACTCAAAACTTTTTATACGGTCTTGACACCAGAACAGCAAAAAATATTTGATGATAGCCATCGTCAAATGATGCATCGCTGGAGTAAAGGCGGTCATGGAATGCAGCACGGTATGGGTGATATGGGAGGACGAGGTGGTATGGGGCGTCCGCCTATGCCAGATGGCGCGATGCCTGATCATCCACCGATGCCAGCAAAGTAAGCTTTATATCGGACGGCTTTTGCTCACCATTTTTGTGGAGACTAAAATTAGTTAGTACATAAAAAAGGCTACACGGATGCATATCTGCGTAGCCTTTTTTATTCACATTCTGGGATGTTTTATCTTATTAATTTGCTGCCTTCATCCTCAATCCTTAACCCTTGTTCATGAATCTAAAATTTAAGCAAAACGGCGTGATGCATCCAAAGCCAGGCCAGAGCCAATACTGCCAAACAAATCTCCCTCGACTTTTTTAGCGCCCGGCACTATCGCTGCGATCCGGTCACGCAGACCGCGCACACCGCTGGAACCACCGGTAAAAAATACCGTGTCCACATCCGCCGCAGCCACACTCGCATCGGCTAATACCTGACTGACCGTCGCACCAATTTGCGTCATCAAATGAGAGATCGCTTGTTGAAACCCATGCTGCTCCAGCGTTAATATGCAGGGTGCAGACGAAGGTAATTTTGTACGTAAGCGTTCAAGCGCTAATTCAATTTTATCGTTATCCGACAGCAAGATTTTAGCTTCTTCTGACTTGATCGCTAGCCAGTGACCATCACGCTCTTCCACCAGATTGAGCAGGCGTTCGAAGCGCATCCGCAAGTCTGCATCACTGATCTCGCGGTACACGTCTTGCAGTTCACGGCTGACTTTTTGGGTATAGACCAAATTAATCGTGTGCCAGGTCGCCAGATTAAAATAGTAGCCCGACGGAATATCACTATTCCCCAAACGACCACCCAAACCGAGTAAAGGCATCACATAAGCCAGACTCAGGTATTTATCAAAATCGGTACCACCAATATGCACACCGCCGTTACCTAAAATATCGTCCAGCCGGTCAATCCGGCTGCTGCGTTCCGGTGATAAACGTACCAAAGAGAAATCCGAGGTGCCACCACCAATATCAGCGATTAAAACCAATTCTTCTTTATTAATACGCGACTCATAATCAAACGCTGCTGCGATCGGTTCGTACTGAAATTGAATATCCTTAAAACCGGCAGTCCTTGCGATATCTTCCAGCGTGTTTTGTGCGATCCGGTCGGCTGCTTTATCGTCATCAATAAAATGGACTGGACGTCCCATCACGACCTGACTAAAAGACTGCCCTGCAGATTTTTCGGCACGTCGTTTTAGTTCACCGATAAATTGCGCCAGCAGTTGGCGGAACGGCAAAGCCCGTCCCTGCACTTCGGTCTGACCGTCCATCAGGCTGGTGCCCAACAAGCTTTTCATCGATCGCATCAGGCGACCTTCGTAACCAGACAAGTAGGTAGAAAGTGCGGCGCGACCATAGCTGACTTCGTCCTCATCGGCGTTAAAAAACACGACGGAGGGCAAGGTCACTTTATCGTCTTCTAGCGACAGCAACGAGGGTAAATTTGCTGATGAACTCGGCAGACCAGCGTGTTGAGTCTGACCGGCGCGGTGCCAACCTACGGTTGAATTGGATGTGCCGAAATCGACTCCACAAGCATGCAACATGTAAATCCTGAATAAAAAACGGGGAAATAAATTAAAGCGAATCAATGCAAGCAATCACCACTTTCAAGAGCATTCAACACAGAGATCATCATGAAAAACTAACTAGTTCTATAGCTGCTCACTAGTTGTAAGACTGTCGTTGATGGTACTGCTATCGCGGTTTTCTGAACTTCTTGAGGCTGCTATGGCTGCTATGACTGCTAAGGCTGCTATGGCGTGCTGGCACCTTCTTTAATGCGTACTACTAATAACTGGTCGATACGATAATGATCAATATCAACCACCTCAAATTTGTATCCGCTTACCATCACGCTATCGGTCCGTTTGGGGATTTTTTTGAGCATCGTCATCATGAAGCCTGCAATAGTCTCATAGCTACCCTGCTCCGGTAAAGTGTCGATTTGCAGTGCCCGGCAGACATCCTCTATCGTCGTGGCGCCATCAATTAGCCAGGAGTTGGCATCGCGCTGGACGATCTGATCTTCCATAAACGGGTGTACCAGATTACCCATCAAGGTGCTGAGTACATCGTTTAAAGTAATCACGCCAACGACCAGCGCATATTCATTCAAAATCACGGCAAAGTCTTCCCGCGTGCCTTTAAATTGCTCTAACATGTCCGATAAGGTGAGCGAGTCCGGTACCACCAATGCTGTACGTAAGGACAATTCTTGTACTTTAGAAAACGCCTGATTGGTCAGCACACGTTTCAGAATGTCTTTCGACTCAACATAGCCGACTACATGATCAATCTGGCCGTCACAGACCAAAAATTTGGTGTGCGGATGTTCTGCAATTTTCTGGCGTATCACTACATCACTGTCTTGCAAACTGAAATACACAATACTGTCGCGCTGGGTCATGGCGGACGGTACGGTGCGACTTTCCAGCTCAAATACATTGCCGATCATATGATGCTCGCGCGCCTGCAATACGCCAGCCTCGGCACCGGCGTCCACCATGGCATAAATCTCATCGGAGGTAATCTGATCGTCACGCGTGGTGGAGACATTAAACAGATTAAAAAATAAAATCGACAAGCCATTAAATAACCAGACCAGCGGTTTGAATAAGCGCACGCACCATAACATCGGGACAACAACGGCCATGGCGACAGTTTCTGGCGCGGTCATTGCTAACCGTTTGGGCATTAAATCGGCGAACAAAATAAACAAGGAGGTCACAAAGATAAAGGAGGTCAAAAAACTCGCGGTGTCGACCCAGCTATTTAATCCGAATACCGAATGAAACACGCTGGCAAAATACGGCGTCAAGGCTTGTTCTCCCAAAATACCGCCCAAGATAGCGACCGCGTTCAGACCAATTTGTACAACCGTAAAAAAATGGCCTGGATGCCGTTGTAATTCGAGCACACGTCCGGCACGTAATTCGCCCTCGCTTTCTAATATCTGCAACTTGACTCTGCGCGCCGCCGCGAGAGAAATTTCTGACATAGAAAAAAAAGCACTGATAGCGACCAACAAAACAATGATCAAAAAGTGGTCAAACAAAGCCATATTTACTCCAAAACTGGTTCGATACTGAAATTTCCTGTAACAATCATATACTATTGTCCCTCTGTAAAATCGCTAGAAAGCCCGACCGCATGAGCACCGAACCCACTTCCTCCGCCCAATCTACATCACCAGAGCCATCGCAGACGCCAACTTCTGCTGCGCCGTCCTTTTTGCCGACGAATATCCGTTTTGTCCTGATTACAGTGTTTCTGGATATTTTGGGCATCGGCCTGATCATCCCAGTGTTGCCACGACTGGTCGCCAGTTTTACAACACAGCCCGATATGCAAGCCTATTGGTATGGCTTGATCGTGGCGATCTATGGCGTGATGCAGTTTTTTTGCGCTCCTATTATCGGCGCGCTGAGTGACCGTTTTGGTCGTCGCCCGGTATTACTGATTTGTGTGTTGGGTCTGGGTTTGAATTTTCTCTTGATGACCCTGGCGACTTCTATTTTCTGGTTGCTGTTTGTGCGCGCCTTGGGCGGAGTCACGGCGGGCAATCTGTCGGTTGCCAGCGCTTATATTGCAGATTCTTCCGCCCCGTCGGAGCGCAGTAAAGCCTTGGGGAAAATCGGTGCGATGTTTGGACTGGGATTTATTTGCGGCCCGGTATTGGGCGGTGTGTTAGGGGAAGCCAGTATTCACTATCCGTTTTATCTGGCGGCAACTGTCTCGCTGGCGAACGTGGTGTATGGCTACTTCTCTTTGCCAGAATCCTTGTCGCTGGCGAATCGCAAACCTTTTTCTTTGAAATCTGCTAATCCGTTTTCTGGCTTGTCGGGTCTGGCACATTTACGCGGCGTGGGTCCTTTAGTCTGGGTGTATGCGCTAACCATGTTTGCTCAGTTCACCTTGCAAACTACCTGGGTGCTGTCGACCGAATTGCGGTTTGGCTGGTCGCCAATGCAAAACGGCTTTTCTTTATTTTGCGTCGGAATTTCCAGCGTGATTATGCAAGGTGTCTTTTTGGGACGCTATATCAAACGGGTCGGTGATGCTAAGGCGGTGATGTTTGGACTGACATCGTCCTGCCTGTCGCTGAGTCTGTATGGCTTAGTGACGCAGGGTTGGATGATGTATGTGCTGATTTTGTGTAACGTGCTGGCGTTTGCGACTGGTCCGGCATTGCAAGCGATGTTCTCACGTGCGGTTGATGCGCGTTCGCAAGGCACGGCGATGGGCTCGCTGACTGCGCTGGCCAGCATCATGAGTGTCTGCGCAACGCTGGCCGGTACTTCGCTCCTTGGGCAAGTCAGCCATCAGGCCAAAGGCAGTATCTTGCTGGGAGCGCCGTTTTTTATGGCGGCAGTGGTACAGGCAATTGCGCTGGTTTTAGCAACACGGTATTTATCTAAATCCAACGTAGTTTCACCTTAATGTTGAATTAAGCTTAAGGCTTAAGATTTAATATACTCCCCCTCATTTTTATCAATAATGGCTGATTGTCCAATGATTCTCTGGACAATTTAATATACATAATGGGAGTATATTAAATACCACTCTACTGAAACGTTAGCGTTTACTGCTCCTGCAGGTATGGTATCGCAATTGGTTTTGCGTAAGTTTGAGTAACTTCGGCTAAGTTTTATTGTAATAATGTATTGCTTGATGAATACTTTAAAATAAATTGATGTAGACAAACCGGGTTAAATATAGACTCGATGTAAACGCAATCTAGACCCACGCAGGCGATATTCCATGATCCAAACTGAAACTCTGGTGTTATGTATTCTGATCCTGCAAACCTTGCTGCTGGTCATGCGGGTGGTTGTCTTTTTCGGTCGCTTCCGTGACGGCATCGCACAATGGACCGTAGCTGGCACGATTGAGGTTGCGATGTGGGTCGTTATTATTGCCCTCGGCAAGCTCAGTCCGGCGCTGGTCGGACATATCGCACTTTGTGGTTTCGTCATTGGCATCAGCTGCCTTTTGCTTAGCTTGTGTAAATTTTTTTCCGCACCTGATAATCCCACCTTGACTTACGCCCCGGTAGCAATCGCGCTGGCGGCTGTCGCGCTAGGTTATGTCGAAGCTGATCTGGCATCGCTATTACTAAACCTCATGCTGGCGGTGCAATCAGCACGCTGCGTGCTGATTATCTTGAGCAACCCGCAGGAAGGTATTCACCGTTCTTGCTATCTGTTGATGCTGGGCTTTGCGATATTTTCGTTGACGGCTATCGGGCGTGCCGGCCGCATCTGGATACCTGATGGTGCCGCTGGCGATAGCCTCAGACAAGCGTCGGTCATGCTGAGTCTGATGTCGGCTTTTGTCACCGGTATCTTGATTAATATTGGTCTCTTACTGTTACATCAGGATCGTGCCTGGCACGAACATCGCCGTCTGGCAATGTCTGATCCTCTCACGGGCTTACTAAACCGACGCGCACTTGAACTAGCCGCTGAGCGGGAAGTTGACCGCGCCCGGCGTCAGAAATCGCCGCTCTTTGTCGCCATGTTAGACATCGATTATTTTAAAAAATTGAATGACACACTTGGTCATCAGCAAGGCGATCAGGCGTTGAAATTATTTGCCCAAGTAGTCCAGAGTCAGATCCGCAAAACCGACGTGCTTGCGCGCTATGGCGGCGAGGAATTTTGTCTGATCTTGCCAGCCGGTAGCGAAGACAGCACGTTAAAAATCCTGCAACGAGTCCGTGATGAACTGGAATCCACACCGCTAGAACCGTATAACGCCGTGTTGCGGTTTAGTGCCGGTGTCAGCGTCTGGTACCCCGGAGAATCGAATATCGATCTGGCAATTGCGCGCTCTGACGCGGCGCTGTATCAGGCTAAACAACAGGGGCGTAATCAAACTGCTGTGGCTTTATCGGCATTAAATATTGCGTCGACTTTCAAGACCGCCGCGATGTAAAACAGACATAGATACCGTGAATAAAAAAGGGATGAGCAAACAAGTCGCTCATCCCTTTTTATCTTAATACGCTGATCGTTGCCAGCAAGCTGGCAAACATGAGAATCAGGTTTTTAGCGACCGGTCGTCATATGCAAATTCACAGGCTTGCTGTCATGTTCTTCAACATCGTTATAAGCATCAACATCATCGCTCATATCGTTGTTTAAACGCTTTTGCATTTTGACGTTGTCGACATCATTACCCCATTTTGCAACTACGATCGTTGCCACGCCGTTGCCGACCAGATTAGTCAATGCGCGGGCTTCTGACATAAAGCGATCAATACCCAAAATCAGCGCCAGACCTTCGACCGGAATCGTGCCTGTCGATGACAGCGTTGCCGCCAAGACGATAAACCCACTGCCAGTGATGCCCGCAGCACCTTTAGAGGCGACTAACAAAAATATCAGCAGAGAAATTTGGTGACCGATGGTCAGCGGCGTGTTGGTTGCCTGCGCAATAAACACCGCGGCCATTGTCAGATAAATCGCCGTACCGTCCAGATTAAATGAGTAACCGGTAGGGATCACCAGGCCGACTACGGATTTTTTAACGCCGAGTTTTTCTAACTTAGCAATCATGCCAGGCAAAGCGGATTCTGATGAAGAAGTGCCGAGTACGATCAGCAATTCTTCTTTGATGTACTTCACAAATTTCCAGATACTAAATCCGTGGAAATAAGCGACGGTACCTAACACGCCAAAGATAAAGATCAGGCAAGTGACATAGAACGATGCCATCAGATAACCCAGCGACAGCAATGAGCCGACACCGTATTTACCGATGGTGAATGCCATCGCACCGAAAGCGCCGATTGGGGCTGCCTTCATGATATAACCAACAATCACGAACAAGACGTGGGAAGTCTTTTCGACCATATCAAACACTAGAGTACCGCGACCGCCAAAGCGATGCAAAGCAAAACCAAACAGTACCGCAACGACTAAAATTTGCAGAATGTCGCCCTTGGCGAAGGCATCGAAAATCGTGCTCGGGATCATCGCCATCAGGTATTCAACGATGCCTTGTAACTTACCTGGACCGGCATAGGCCAAGGCTTCTTTGGCATTGAGCTTGCTCAGATCGACGTTCATACCTGCGCCCGGCTGCAAGACGTTGACGACGACTAAGCCGATGATCAGAGCGAGCGTACTGACGACTTCAAAATACAACAAGGCCATGCCGCCGGTCTTGCCGACTTTTTTCATATCTTCCATACCGGCGATACCAACGACCACCGTGCAGAAAATAATCGGTGCAATCATCATTTTGATGAGTTTAATAAAACCATCGCCAAGTGGCTTCATGGCAGCGCCGGATTCCGGGTAGTAATGACCCAGTAAAACGCCAAGAATAATGGCGGTGATCACCTGAAAATAGAGTGACCGGTAGAGCGGTGGCTTCTTCATCTGCTGTCTCCAATAATTGTTATAGTAAATCGATGGCGTGAATGATTTTGCCATGACAATGATGAGGATTTTTATCCTTACTCACAACATTATCAAAAATCGCAGAGGGCGTGGCAATTGTGGGTTTCCACAAGATTGCACGCTGAACAAGTATTTACATCTTTGAGGTTGATTACTTAGCGACAAATCGCCGCTAAGCGGCAGCGTGTTGCTGCTGGTGATTTTTACTCTGCTGTCCCTGTGCTAGCGTGGTGATGATTTGCCCGAGCTGGCGCAGCGCATTATCTAATTCCTGCGTGAAATGCATGCCGCAATTTAAGCGTAAAAAATGGTTGAAACGATTTGAGTTGGAATACAACAAACCAGGTGAAACCAGTATCCCTTGTTCCAATGCCGCCTCAAATACCGCCTGTGACGACAGCTGATGCGGCATTTCTACCCAAACAGAGATACCGCCATCCGGTACCGTCAGGCGCGTGCCTTCGGGAAAATACGCAGCAATAGCTTCTGCGGTGCGCTCGCGTTGCTGGCTCAGAATTTGACGCAAACGGCGTAAGTGACGGTCATAGGCGCTGGAGTTAATAAATTCCGCCAGCACAATTTGCGACCATTCTTCGTTATAACGGGTATGAGCATATTTCAGCATGCTGACCCGCGCATGCCAGCGTCCCGCCACCATCCAACCCACCCGCAAACCCGGCGCCAAAATTTTATGCAGGGATGCGCAATAAATGACGTTGCCGGTCTTGTCCCAATGCTTGGCGCTGGTCGGTGCGGCGTCAGCATTGACCAAGGCACTGTAAGAATCATCTTCAATCAGCGGGATTTGCTGCTCTTCGCATAAGGCGACTAACCGCTGTTTGTGGCTGTCCGGCATGATGCTACCTAAGGGATTTTGCAAATGCGGCACCACCACCACGGCCTTGATATTGTCGTAAGTTTGCATTGCCAGTTCTAGCGCTTCAATCGAGATACCGGTCTGCGGACTGGTTGGAATTTCCAGCGCCTTCATACCCAGACTCTCCAGCACTTGCAGCAGTCCGTAAAACGTGGGCGACTCCACCGCAATGATGTCACCCGCCTGTGCCACCGCTCGTAGCGCTAGATTTAAGGCCTCGATACAACCCAGCGTTACCACTACATCATCCGGCTTGATACTCATGCCTATGCCCAGAGCGCGTTTCGCCAAAGCCGCTTTCAGTTCTTTGTTGCCACCGGGTGAGATCGCCTTGGTCAATAATTGGGGACGATGGCGTAACAAACGAATCGCCATATTTTTTAACTCTTCTTGCGGATACAAGTCAGGTGCGCCTGTCGCTCTGGCAAGATTGATTTTAATTGGCCGCTGACCTTGCGAGATGATGGCTGATACACGCTCGTGGATGCCGACAAACTGTGCCGGATCGATAGGCGCATTGATTGCCGGTTCTGTCGCTGGCACCAGATTAATACGTCTTGGCTGCCGTACAAAGTAACCAGAACGCGGACGCGCCTCCAGCCAACCGTCAGTTTCTAGCTGACGACACATTTGTAAGGCCGTCGACAAGCTGACCGTATGTAATTGCATCAGCTTACGTACCGATGGCATACGGTCGCCGACGGTCAGGGTGCCTGCCTTGATCGCCGATAAATAATGCGCTGCCAATCGCCGGTATAAAGGCAACGGTAAATCGTCGCCCTGATCCGATATGTGTGTTTGGAATGTGCTGTGTTTTTGCATACAACGATGATCCTCTCAGCCATGCAGACTGAACAGATACAGTTAGCGTGAATAGACACAATAACAGATACCAAAAACCTGACTTGTACCGATGCAGTCTGTACTTTCTTGTGTCTGTTATGTGTGCTTGCTGTGGCCTATCCTGATGTTACTCACTCGATGAGAATTGATAGATAAGGAAATACCATGCATATCACCACCTTACAGTCCAAACAGACTTACCAGGTTTATGTCGCGGCTGGTACGTTGCTACATTTAAGTCTTGGTCAGATCGCCATTCAAACCGCTCCATCAGGCATAGACGCTTACGCATATTCAACACCGATCAGTCTGCCAGAAGGCTGCGTATATACCGTAGAGCGCAGTGGCTGGATACAAATCCATGCGCAACAACGTAGTGAGATTTTGATGCAACTACCGGAGCCCAACATAGCCGTCAGGTTCTGGCGCACATTAAGAGCAATTGCAATCCGCCGCATACAAAATAGCACCGGCAGGCATCGTCTGAATTGATTATTCAGAAGTAAAAATTTTAAATGTTGTGTTGAATTGAAGGTGCAAATCAAGCTTGATCGAATTAAAATTTGGATTGGATCATTTCAGTTCAATTCGTTTCAATTTATCACGCCATTACATGACCATCAAACTCAAAACAGAAGTACAAGAACGCCTGATCGGTTCTATCCGTCGCTACGCATCAGAGAATTTGGAAGAAGACATGGGCGATCTCAAAGCCAAACTATTTCTGGATTTTTGTCTGCAAGAAATCGGCCCCAGTATCTACAATCAGGCGATTGCCGATGCCCAAAATTATCTGCAAGAAAAGACGACTGAGATGGATGGCACTTGCTATGAAGCTGAGTTTAGTTACTGGACTAAATCAGCCGGACGCGGTCGCTCCTAGTGTCTTCCAGCAGGCGCTGTAAAGGTTACACACCAAGCTCCCAAGCACTGAGGAGCTAGGGCATTAATAAGCCTGGTGGACTTTTTTTGATGGAATAATAGCGCTTATCTATTCTTAAATAATTAGAGAGATTTAACTTGATCGCATATCTAAATGTAGTCAGAACCCGCGGACTACACAGCGTTTTAAAGTGCCTCACTTTTGCATCAGAAAGGAAATGGATAGAAATCTTCGGATCATGTCTCTTGATCCTTTTATTGATAAAAATCTCTATAAAGATAGTTCCTCAATTAGCACTGATGAATGAATTTCGATTCTACGTCCCAGCATGCCTCGTTTTACTCAAGCTTTTTTGTGAGGTTTATGAGGGCTTCATTCGGTCGCTTACAGGGCTTAAGCAGAACTTATCTTTTCTAGAAATTTTTATTAGCTTTTTGCCCCCTGCTTTCGTGAGCAGTTGCTACTTCCAATATTCTCTTTGCATTGGATTTTTTTGTTGGCTACAACGAAAAAAATATGAGATAAAAATACCAAGCGGGATACCAATTTATTTCATGAAAAAAAGCGAGTACGGCACTGCGTTTGTCATGTTACTTTTGGCTCTTTTTGTGGAATTACCAGTTTCATCATTAGCTTTCGGTTTTATCATCACGGATCCGATTGAGCGACATTGGGCTCATATACTCATCATCGTCACTTCGATCTATACCCTGATATTAGTATTGGGAGATCGATGGAAGCTTAGGCAATCGCATCATCAAATTGATAATGATTTTCTCTATCTTCGTTGTGCTGACAGGTTCATCGCGGATATTCCACTTGATCAAGTTAAGAGCGTTGATCTCTTTAACGATGATCTTAAAAAATGGAAAGACGCTAAACACAAACTGAAGCAAACATTTGAGATCGTCAGTCCGTTTGCGCCACTAGATAAGCCCAATTTAGTGATTGAACTTGTGGAATCACTCAATTTAAAAATAAAACGCAATTGCCAACTTAAACCTTCACCGAGGTTTATTTTGCTATATGTCGATGAACCATCTCGCTCAAAATCGATCATTTCAGATGCCTTGAGTGCGCTTCACTAAGCATCGTTATTGCCCAGACCTGTTGGGTCAACTACATAGGCTCTTAACGTAGGTGGTTTCAAGAATCCAGTGCAACTAATCGCTCGGTTTTCGCCTAACCGCAACGAGTAACTAGCGGCTATCCTCGAAAAACTCTTTCATCATAAAGTTCTCTAACTCCGCCGTGTCTTGAGGACGTGCAGAGAGATTGACGACCCGTCCTAAGCGACGTGACTCCCAGCTAAAATCGCCCTGGTATTCTTCGCGGATCAGCACGATCATGCGGCGGATGATGGCGATGTTGATATCGCCGCCCAATCCTGCATCGACCTCGATGGTTTTTTTGAAGCTGTTTTGTCTGCTTGGCTTCCATCCACGGAAGGTGAACGTCGCCATACGAACGCCTTTAGACGTGATCTGGAATACGCCACTGGTGCCTTCACGTCCGTTAGCTTGTTGCATGCTGCGCCGGACGTTAGCTTCGGCAACTTCTTGCGGACTCATGCCTTTATTGCCTTGTTTGACGGCATCGGCATTTTCTTGCGCGGCGGCTTCTTCTGTCGCACGACGACGCTCACGAGCCGCGTTGAGCATGCTCATCATATCTTGTTGCGGGGCGGCGTCTGGCGGCGGTGTTACCGGGTTGGGTGTTGGGGTATCCGCAGCGACTACGGGTGTTTCTTTGGGCTGCGTGATGGCCTTATTGGGGCGATTAGGCTGCGCCTGCTTTGGTTTAGGCGGGGCTTTTTTCGGGACTTTTTGCTTTTCGCCCTCAGCCATTTTGGCGACCGTGGCTTTATCCAGTATCAAAGTAATGGCGGCGGGTGTTTCTGTCTCGCCTTGCTTTTGAATAACGGTCTTATGCGTGAGAATAAAATAAAGCAACAGGGCGTGAATCAAGAGTGCCAGCAGGATTGCTAAGCCATTTCTTGGACGAAAGCGAATATGCAAATCAATTTCGCCCGGTACCGCCAATTCATCTTGATTGTGCTCTAAGTAAAACTTCATTTATAGATAAGGCCAGACTGTAAAAACGAAAAATTCTGAAGCGGCAAGGATAACCGAAAGGTGACTAAACACTTGTAACAAATTTTGTTTCTGAATTGTGTCAAAAGCGACTTTAGAAACTTGAAGCATTTACAAATATCCAAACCAGCCCAAACCAGCACCGATCGCTAATAACCAAAGCAAATGTAATCTGGTGCGCCATACCACTAAGGCGCAAACGGCTGTCATGATCCAAAGTGGCCAGGCGGGGTGGACTAATGCGGAAGAAGATGACGACGAGCTTGATCCGCTCGCCATAATCCAGCCTGTTGCCAGCAATAATCCGATTACGATAGGCGCTAAGCCTAGCTTAAACGCCCGTACCGCTCGCAAATTACGGTTTTTGTGCCCCCAACGGGCCGCGTTGTACGTTAGCGTTGCGCTGGGCAACATGATTCCCAGCATGGTAATCAAGGTACCGAGCGGGGCATACCAGCCGTTGCCGGTATTCATCCCGATATTCCAGCCCATTAAAGCAATAAACAGTACATTGGGGCCAGGCGCGGCTTGGGCAAGCGCCACCGAGGAATTAAATTGCGCTTCGCTCAACCAGTGATTTTGAATCACCAGATAACGATGCATTTCAGGCAAGGTAGAAATCGCACCGCCGACCGACAACAATGACAACATCAGATAATGCAGCAGCAAATGCAGCCAATCGCTGGCTTGCATGGTGATGCTGTTAAGGTGATTAGCGACATCAACACCAGCAACACCAGCAACACCAGCAACAACGGTAGTCACGACAGCACTCATTTGCCGAGCTTTCTATACGCGGAGACGCAGGCAATCGAGCCTAGTCCAAGCAAAATATAAGCAAGTGGCAGGTGCAACAAGGCAATGCCAACAAAACATAAGATACAAAGTGCACCGCATAAGCGCAAACCCAGTGGATTACTTTTTAGCGCTGGCAGCAAGCGTAAGGCGGAGGCAATAATCAGACCTGCCGTGACCGCACTCATACCGCGCAAGGCACCCGCAACACCGGGGTGGTCTGCGATCCGGGCGTACACCAGTGCGAGTAGCAAAATGATGATTAAAGGTACGGTCAGCATGCCTGCCAATGCTGCCAGTGCACCTGGCAGACCAAAAGAACGGCTGCCGATCATCAAGGACAAATTAACCACATTAGGGCCCGGCATAATCTGCGCTACGGCCCAGTCTTCAATATATTCTTCCCGCGTCAGCCAGCGCTTACGTTCGACCAGCTCCATCTGCACGATGGCTTGTACGCCCCCAAAACCTTGCAGCGCCAACCAGGTGAAGGAGAAGAAAAGATCCGCAACAGAGCGGGGTTGCGGGCGAGGTTCGATCTGGTCTGTGCTCATAAAATACGATCAAGGGTCGATTGTGATGGAAGTCTTCGACGCGGGTTTCTGACAAGAGTTTTCTAGGGGAAAAAGAATATACTCCCCTATTTTTTTCAATAAATATGCCAATTGTCCAGACTTTAATTGGACAACTAAAAAGTACTGATGGGGAGTATAGTTATTGATTGAAGTGATAATCAGAACCGCGTTTTCAACTACCAAGGGCAAAGAATGATGCTTAATTTGTCCGGTGTGGTTGCGCATTATCCCCGCCAACACGGGTTCGATAGCGCAAACAGTGAAACGTTCCTTCGCATTTAATTTAAAAAATCACGCATTATTTTTTAATCAGTTCGCGCTTTTCGCTGTTCAGTTTATCCTCGCGCCGGTGATGCGCCCGCAATCTGGCGCGCCATTCGCCCAACGCCGTCAGTGCGCCCTGGAATTCACGCTCTATCAAATCCGCTTCATCATTGGTAATCACGCCATCCAACAACGCTGCAGATACGGCCTCGGCCACACCGCCGACCTGGCTCATGACGCGACACACGGTTTGCGATAAATCATCGTCGCTAATGTGATCTGGCTCTGGCACGATAAACGCTGCCATCCCATGCCGCCCCAATAACGCATGCAGCGGCAGCAGCGCATCTTTTACGCCGGCCTCGCGGCACAACTCCACAATTTGCGACAACTCCTCAAACGACGGGTAATGCGACTCGATGCCAGGTGCCAGCTTATTACGCAACACATTCACCGATACCTGCATGCGCGCCGCCAACGCATCTAGGCCACCGGGATAAGCGCGCGCCACTTTATACAGGGCGTCGTGCTGATTCATATTCGAGTATTTGCGCGTCATGGTGATTTTCCCTTTTTATTACCGATGCGTTTTGTATTTTTGATCACTATGCTTCCGTTCACAAGATCTGCACGCATAAAAATGACGTGCAGATTGTACAGAGATGTTACTCACTTCACTACGGATCGGCACATGAAGTCAATCGCAAAAAGAATTATCCATAACTTAGTTGTCGGGATTACGACAGTTGCCTTGTGTATGCCGATGTTGGAGATAGCCAGCGCCAGTACATCCGGATCGTCAGGCGCACGATCCTCCGGCGGTTCCTCACGTAGTTTTAAATCTGGATTTTCTTCCCAGCGCAACAGCAATGGCAATAGCAATAGCGCGAATAACAACATCGGCAACACCAGTAAAACCAACACAGGCTTTGGTAGCTTTTCGTCCTCATCATCGTCTAGCAACGCTCCAGCGAATGCGGCGAATGCAACAGCGACAAACACTACCGTCAACAACAATGCGGGCAAATCCAACTCTGCGCTGAATCGCGATCTGGACACCAGCCGCTCGCAAAACACTGCGTTAAAAAATTTGGATGCACGGACTACACCATCCGCTACGCCAAACACGAGTAATCAACCCGGCAGTGTCAGCGTGACCGGCAAGCCATTAGGCACTTCGTCCAATGCGTTTGGCAACACTGCTCAAGGTTCGACCGCGCAAGGTTCAACAGCAGCACCAGCTTATGGTCAGCCTATGCAGCAAGCACCATCGACCATCATTGTGCAACGAGAAAGTAGCGGCATGGGCGGCGCATTCTGGGGCTTTATGCTGGGTCAATCGATGAGCCATCACAGTTATGGCGGCTATGGTGGGAATTACGGATCTGGTTATGACAATCGTGCTCGTGATGTTGGCAATGCTGGCGATGCTAGCAACGCCACAAACCCAACGGCAACGGTGTCAAACAATGACAAAGCTCAAGAATCAGAATCCTGGTTTTGGCGTCTTCTGCGGCTGATGTTGTGGACAGCGATCTTGTCCAGCATCGCCTGGGTTGGCTACAAATTATTCCGACTTCATACAGCACGCACCCAAGCACGCACTCAAAACTATTCATTAGGAAAGGTTTAATCCGCACCATGGCCTGGACAGACGCTTATCAATACGCTGAAAAAATATTCGGCAAACACAGTACGGCGGTAAATGGATCGGCTACGCAAAATCAAGGCACCAATCAAGCCGATGCCAATTTGCCGTTAAAGGCACGCATAGGTGGCGTACTGCAATTACAGAAAACGCCCTTCATCCGCGCCATCAGCCAAGGATCGCTGATCGCTATGCCCGACGACGCTAATTGTCTGATACGTGCCATCAGCCGGGTACGGCTAGAAATCGCCGGCAGCTTGTATCGCTATTACCTCAATACGGGCGATCAGGATGCCAATGAGAGTTTTGTGCAACTGTACCAAAACGAACAAGGCGATATCTCAGAAGTCATGTATTACCAACGCCTGACCCGTTTTATTCCAGAAACGATCGAAGATCAGCAAGCGTTTTCGGGCGAAGCCGGAGCGGGGCTGGGCGACCGTACTTACACACTGTGGCGTGCTCAGTTAGAAGCGCAATTCGTGGACAACGGACTCGATGCAGCGACGTCAGCTAGCAACTTAGCTAGCAACTTAGACAGCGTCTTCGGCGACAACGAGCAGATCGACTATAGCCGCGACGCTGGCGACCCAGCTAAAGAATTTGTCGCCCCGTTTAAAGCGCAGGAAAGCCGTATCGACGACGCCACCGGTCAGCACGGCTTGTTGCAAGACATCGTATTCATGCCGTATAGCCGCGCGCTGGATGGCTTGCGCGAAAGTCTTTTAATCAGTACAGAAATCGTCAGAAGCCGCGACGGCGACACCAGCCGGCGCGAGATTCATGTCGATTTTATGATAGGAATTCCAGTCGAACTGGATAGGTTGCTGATCCAATGATGCGTCTTCAAAAACCAAATCAGCAGCAAAGTAATAAAGCAGTTTGTAGTTTGTAAGTGCTTCACATAATTTGTCATCACCACTTTGTATTTATCGCAGCACCTTTAACTCCTTGAGAGGAAGCAAAATGAGTAATTTGAATGGTTGGGGCCTAACCGCACGCTTGATCTCCAAACACTTTGGCGTACTCGGCGACAAAGTCTCCGAAGCGATTGCCAATTTCGACCCGGAAACCGCAACCGAGGCCGACCGTGATCGTCTGGCCGCCACGCTGAGAGACAGTGCGCAAAAACTAGCGACCGCCCGCGCCTCTTTCGACAAAGAACATAATGACGTCATCAAGCTGCGCGAACTCATCGCCAATGATGAAAAAGCCTCCAGCACACTCGCCGACCGGCTTGCCTCAGGCAAAATATCAGAAGCCACAGTCAGTCTATTTTGTGATGAGCTGGAAGCCAACAAAGCCCGCTTGCCCTTGGAGTTACAAGAAGAAGCCGACGCGCAACAATATATGAACGAGCTGCAAACCATCGTCGATGCTTTCTCTAAACAACTGGCCGAGTTTGATGCCGCCGCCAAAAAAGCAATGCAAAATCTGGCCAGCGCAAAAGCGCAAAAAGATTTGCAAACCATGCGGGTAGAACGCCAAAGCCAGCTCAGTAGTTTGTCCGGCATGCAAGGCCAGTCCAGCGCGCTCAACGCCTTAACCAAGCGTGCTCAAACAGTGAGCAACGAGGCAGCGGGCATGCGCATTGTCGCCGATATTGGACAAAAACCCTTGGATCAGGCAGCAGAGATTGACGCAATCAGAAAATCAGTCGGTCAGGCAGACACCGCAGGCGAAACGACACTGCAACGCTTGCAGCGTTTATCGGGCAAAGCTACGGAAACGAGCGTTGCTGCATAAGTAGTTTAATGATTAGATCGTAGTCCGAGATTAGCTAGTAAGGGATCGTATCGTCAGTGCTGACGATACGATTTTTTTCTATGCAAGAAGGAGGAAATTCTGATCAAGCCACGACCGATTTTTTAGTTTGAACCGCAGGTTTTAACACTGCCCACACCGCCAGTCCAATTAATGTACCACCCGCAATATGTCCCCAGGTAATTTGCTCACCCAAAAAGATGGCGCCCCACAACACGCCAAACGGCGGTATCAAAAACGTGACCATCAGAGATTTCATCGGGCCGATATCCGCAATCAGACGGAAATATAAAATGTAGGCAAAGGCGGTGCAGACCAAGCCAAGCCCTGCCATCGCCAGCCACAATCCGGTACCACCCCAATTGGTCAAAGGCTGACCAATAGCACTACTGGTACTAGCAATAAAAAGCGGCATGATAAAGACGGCCGCACCTAGCTGACTGGCAAATGCCAGCAATTTACTATCGAGCCCACCTTTTTCTGATATCCAGCGCCGCGTCATAAAACTCGCAACGCCATAACATGCGGTAGCGATTAAACATGCCCCGGCACCCATCATCACCTCCGTCGTCAGTTCGACCGGACCAGCTTTTGTCAACACTACGACACCGATCAAACCCAGTAACACGCCCACGAATTTTGCCAGGCTTAATTTCTCTG
Source organism: Undibacterium sp. RTI2.2 (assembly GCF_035018705.1). Lineage (NCBI taxonomy): Bacteria > Pseudomonadati > Pseudomonadota > Betaproteobacteria > Burkholderiales > Oxalobacteraceae > Undibacterium > Undibacterium sp. RTI2.2. The sequence continues at coordinate 116,795 of NZ_JASJXN010000007.1, forward strand.
AGAAAAACAGAGTTCCGACAATCACGCCCATCAATGGCGTAGTCGCATTGAAGATGGCGGAATAACCGGCCGGTAATATTTTTGCGGCAAAACTATACATCGCAAACGGGATGCCGGAATTGATGACACCTAATGCCATCGCCGCACCAATTTTCCCTTTAAAATCCCACTTAGTCCGCATCAACGCCAGTATCAACAGCAATCCGATCGCGCCGAATACAACGCGAAAAAAAGCTGTCGGCAAAGTCCCAAGAACCGGCGCGATAATCCGCATGAATAAAAAACTCGCACCCCAAATCGCCGATAACACAATTAACCGTACGATATCGCTCAATCTCATTCTGTTGTTCCTCTTTTTTATGTTGTCCAGATTTGGCTGTTTTAGAAGCCATACAGCCTGCCGGTCGCCAGTAGTTTGCTCAGTGAGTCTATGCAGGACCCGTAGCCCTTTGGTGGCTTCAGCGGTTAAGGTAGATGTCCACCATCATCTGAGATATCGAGTGGTGCTCACCATACCTTAGTCAAATCTTCACCAAGAAGCCGCGCCACAAGGTATCAACATCTTCGCCGTACGCTATCCTAAACGCTTGCGAAAAGCTTTGTCCATGCTCAATTGATAGTAGAAGCTGCTTAAATGCTGCAGGGTTGCTGTTGTGCAGATATTTAACAAAAATAGCGGACTGTCGATAATACATGTGAGGCTTGAGATCGTATGAAGCAGCGCTCTTAGGTGCTAGCGGCGAGCCATTGTCCTCTGGTGAAAAGCTGTGGCCTGCCTTGATGCTCTTCAAAGCCTCCTCGTTTGTAACTGTCTCCGCTCCGCCTCCGGCTGATACCCAAGTGGCCAAACCTTCATGAAACCATCCTGGGATACTAGCCCATGACCATGTGCCCATTATCAACGCAAGATTCAAGTGGGAAAGCTCATGTGTAACGATTCCGGGAATACGCTCAGGTGTTGCCAATAGCTTGGGCGATAAGTGGAGGACACCGAAGGATACAGCACCCTCGGCGTAACCTACCGAGCCGCTGAATCGAGAGAAATCTTCGCGTGAGGCATACGTGCGGATGATCATTGGCTTTGTAAATTCGCAGTACTGCCCTTCCTCGACAGTCAGTTTTGCTTGGTTGATAGCAGGGAGAATAACTTGAGCCAACTTCTCCGATCCCGGTTGGCATTCAATTCTTAGATCCTCAGTGCATTTGTAGAATGAGGATGTTGGTAGTAAATAAGCGCGAGTAACTTTCCCGACAGTGCATCCACTCACACAACAAAAACTGCAGGCAAGAGCCAAAAGATAGACAGCGACGCGACGCGCTTCGTTCATGCCGACACCTCCAATGAGAGAACTTGACCGCGTAGAGAATCTGGTAAGGCCTTGGGTGTCAATACATTAACCCATAGATCCAGCAGACGTTGAAAATCCATTTGAACTACACCTAAGTCCATCCGCGTCTTTTCCGGCGTCGGGTTGATGAGCATATCAAAGTCGCTTCTCTCTGTATCTTGATCGTGGAAGACGGAGCAAAACACCCTCGGATTCCAGAAATGACGAGACCCAACCACGCTATGAATCGTGGCTCGGTTCAAATGCAATATATTTGAAGGCTTCAAGCTTTTTCGCTCACAAGTAACTCCAATTTAATGATCACTGAAAAATTGGCGCAATATCAAAATCCTGTTTTATTCCGCGACGACAAGGACTCGCCGACCAGCCTGAAACTCTCAAATCCGGATACTTTTTTTCTAAAACTAATTCTTTTAAAATCGATTGGCTTGCTTAAATTCCGTCGCACGTCGGCGCGACATTTCTATTTTTTGACCACTCTTTAACAATAGTTCTAATCCACCGGATGCAGTTGATGACATCTGTTTTACAAACTGTAAATTAACGATATGCTGTCTGCTGCTTCTGATAAAAATCGATGAATCCAGTTTTTGTTCAAGCTGGTTTAGTGACTTTAAAAATAGAGGCCGTTGGTCTTCAAAATATACACGTGTGTAATTACCTTCAGACTCAAACAAAGCGATATCTGCAATCGCGACAAACCAGCAGCGTTCGCCATCTTTGATAAATAATTTCTGTTCTTGTCTGGCGGTATTTTGACTCCTTTGCATATCGACGATGAGATCTTTTTTGGAGTGTACTCTTAGTAATGCCTGCGCCAACCGGTTTGCTTCTATCGGCTTTAATAAATAATCCAGCGCATTGACCTCAAACGCTCGCATGGCATAAGTATCGTAGGCGGTAGTAAAGATAATTTGAGGTATATGATCCAAGTTGCTCAAAAGGTCAAAGCCGGTTCCGCCTGGCATCTGTATATCCAGAAAAACTAGCTCTGGTTTTTCGACTTCTATCAGTTGTTGTGCCTCTATGATATTGGCGGCTTCACCGATGATACGAATATGAGGATGTGCGATCAATAGACGGCGTAATTCTGATCTGGCCAGTCTCTCATCGTCAACAATCACGGCGTTCATGCAGTGGCCTTCAATAGTTGATAGGGCAAGATCAGAGTCGCATGTACCCAATTTTCGGGTGTAACGGAGTCATTTGTGATTTGTCCGGTATGCTCAGTGAGGGCGATACTGGCGGCATCACCAAAAATTAATGTTAACCGTTGCTCTGTGTTTTTCAAGCCGAGTTGTGTTGATTTTCCGGGCGACATCAACTTGCCCTGATTGGCAACGACAATGCATATGCTGTCGCTTTTTATTGAGGTTATGCGCTGCACGGTCAGATGTATCTGGCATGGCTGGATGCTAGGCTCTACCCCATATTTGATCGCGTTCTCTATCAGAGTTTGTAATAACATTGCAGGCACAGCGCAGTCATCTACACCTGTTTGAATTTCTTCTGTAAATAATAAGCGTTCCTCAAAGCGAATTTTTTCTATCGCCAGATAAATGCGCACCGCCTCTAACTCTTGCACCAAACGCACCGTGTCTTGCTGACCCGCCCGTAAGCTATAACGCATCATGCCAGCTAATTTATCAACCATACTCGCAGCGGCAATCTGGTCTTCAAAAATTAAACCGCGCAGACTATTTAAACTATTAAAGAAGAAATGCGGATTGATTTGTGCCTGCAGTGCGCGCAATTCCGCATCTTTGACATTGACTTCGAGTTGTAGTTTTTCCAATTCAAAACGACGGGCGCGTCTGCCCGAATGTACCGCAACATAAATTGTGGTCCAGATTAAAAATACCGTCATCCAGACTGGCAAGTAATTGAGAGCGCTGCTCCAGCTGCCGCTGAACAATGAGGGACGCAATACAAAGAAAGCGGCAACAATCAATGATGTTTGTACCAGACCTAGCAAAGCAATACCTACAGTCAATCGAAATAAAGGTATTTTGCTATTCTGACCGATACCGACTTTATGATGTAAGTAAAGACGCCATAAATGAGAGAGTAGTATCCCGATGACTGAACTCCAGCCCCAGATCAGCGTAAATACAGTGAGGTCTTTTACCTCACTTTGCCGTGAGAAATTCCAGTTCACCAAAAATAGCAAACTCCAGCCGCTGATCTGACATAGCCAATAGCCATAAGCGCGCTTACCAGAATGAGGAATGCCGGGGTCAGACTCCGGCATGAGGATCGATTTGTTCTTCACTTCAAAAAGCTATCCATGCGATCGAACATCCATTGCGGGTCATCAAACATAATGAAATGGCGGGCATTATCGGCCAGTTCAATTTTTGCCTGAGATAATTGTGCATACTGCGATTTAAACGTGTTTTCAATTGCAGAACGCGGCGCATAAGCGCGATACGCAATCCAGGTGCCAAGTACCAGCGTCGGTGCTTTTATTTTGCTGATATCTTGCCGCATATCTTGCGACATCATTTCGTACATGGCATTAGCAACAGCTGTCTGGTCGGATTTTTCGCTCCAGCTGATGACTCGCTCCACGTCCGCTGGTTTACTCACCATACTGACCGCAGCTTGCCGCCGCATTGCAGCCCGGCTAGCATCGTCACTGTGCAGCATACTATTGCGCATATTACTGGCCATTTCTTCTAACTGTGGTGCAGTGACGCTTGGCATTTGTGTGGCGCCGAGTGCTGGCAGAGCGTCCACAATCACGACCTTGCCAACCGCAGCCGGATAATCACTAGCTAATTTTAAGGCTAAAAATCCCCCCAAACTATGTCCCACAATCACTGGCTGCTGTAACTTATTAGTGATGATGTAATTAGCGAGCTGCTCTTCGGCTTGTTTGATCAATGGACCATCGGTTGCTGGTGCGCCGGCAAAGCCTGACAGTGTCAGCACGATACAACGATATTGGCTAGAGTAATGCGCGACCGTATCGTCCCAAACTGCACCTGGCGATGCCAGCCCGGGAATCAAAATCATTGGTTTGCCCTCACCAGTAATATTAACTTGAAACGCGGATTTACTTGCTTGCTCCGTACTTGTTTTGCTATCTGCCTGATCGGCATATACCGGACTGATAGCGAACGTACTCGTGCATAAACTGATGAGCGCGACACCAGCGAGTCTAGCTTTAAGACTGGCTATAATTTTTGCCTTCGGTGACGTGTTTTGTGTTGTAGCAGTTACTGTTGCAGATGATGTCAAAGTGGTTTTCATGATTTATTTCCTCCAGTGAAATCATCCTAATTTGATCGCTGCACCTACTCCAGCGATTTGGGATGAGTGGTCAGCTTTGAGGATGAATGGTGCGCTTTGTTAGCAAACTCAGCCAACGGTCGCTGCCATCAACATCGCTGATGACGCTGGCGAAATCGGTGACGGTACGGGCGGCTCGTTCTAGCAATTGGATATCAGCTTCGTGCTGACGGGCGACGTGAGGATCTTCTAAAAATAAAATACGCCGGATTTGTTTATCTAAAACCAGTTCGGCGATTTGTGCATCGCCACCCAATGGGCCGGATAAAAAGGGTTTGACCCAGTTTTCACCCGCTTCTTTGCCTTTGATTTTTTGCGCTAATTGATTCAGTAAGCCGCCTGTAGTGCCGGTGGCATAACGATAGCTAAACTGGTCTAACAGGGCGAAGTGTTTTTCGGCCAAAGTGAGCATACGGTTTTTCATCGCGTCATGGGCGATCAGAGCGATCCCTTCGCCGTCAAACTTAAAACTGGCATTAAGCGAGGTATCAATCGGTTTGCCGGCAGCACAGGCTTCTAACTCCAGCCATTCTCTGGCGGCGGCTAGGGTCGCTAAAAAAGGTTTGCCGTGGATGACGCATTGACGTTTTAGCGCCAATGCTTCCGGAAAAATAGAGGATGGATCGACCGGATCAATCAGATAAATGACAGCGTCCACCGTACGTGCCGGATCACGATCAACCACGCGCGATACCAGCTTCATCAAACCGCCTTCACGTCCGTAGGGAAAGCGTTCGTATTGTGGGCAAGAGTCAATCAGACCATGCGTCAGGATGGCATCCAAGGTGCGGCCAACGACAATCATTTCTGGCTGGAGTTGGTGTAGCGCGGACCTTGCGCCGCGCAATAATTGCACCAAAGCGGAATCAGCGGCGTCTTGATGGCTGCGGTTGGCGATCAAGCCGATACGCATGGGTTTTGCAGAATTGTTCAGGGTGTTGAATGTACTAAATGTACTCATGAAGTAGTCCGGAAAATACGTTTAATCTGGATGAAGAACTAGCGTGATTTAAATATACTCCCCATTATTTATTACGAAATATCCGTATTGTCCAGTAATCTTATGGACGATTAAAAAATACATACCAGGAGTATATTTTAGTTCGTTTTTAAAATGACGCTGTGATCGACGGCAAAACCATAGACAAAACCGATCGCCTACAAGCGGAATTACTTTTTAGTTTTACTTTTCTTTAGAGCGATGAAAATGGTCCTGCCAGGACAATAGCTGTTCAGCTGGCATAGGCTTGGCGAAGAAATATCCTTGCACCTGATCGCAGCCCAGCGCCTCTAGTTCAGCCAACGTTTCTGGTGTCTCTACTCCCTCAGCAACCACGGGCAGACCAAAGTTATGCGCCAGGTCAATGATGCTTTGTACGATTTGTTTGTCTTGTATAGAATTGTTCATACCATGCACAAACATGCGATCAATTTTTAACTCATCAATGGGGAAACGGCGCAAATACGCGAGCGACGAATAGCCCGTGCCAAAGTCATCTATCGACAAATGGAAACCGAGTTTTTTCAGCTCAAACAGCAGGTCGGTGCTGTGTTCAATGTCATGAATAAATGCGCTCTCGGTAATCTCTAAACCAATCGCAGAAGCAGGCACATCCCAGACACTTAATACGCGCTGCAAAATTTGTGGCAACTGCTCCAGCTCTAGCAGACGCGTGGATAAATTCACCCAGATTAAAATCTCATGGCCGGCGGCTTTCCAATTGCAGTATTCACGCATGACCGTATTTAATACCTGCAAGGTCAGTGCTTCTATCATGCCGCTGCGCTCTGCCGCATCAATCAAAATATTAGTAGGAACACTGCGGGGATGATCGTAAGGCCAACGCACTAAGGCCTCAATAGACACCATGCGGCGAGTGACCAAATCGACCTTGGGCTGGTACACCACCATCAAGCTGTTAGCGTTCAACACTTCGCCTAGTATTTTAGGCAAGTCGGCAGCGATGACATCATTATTATCTTCCGTCGCCGCCATCAAAAATTTGAGATTGGCCGCGTGCGCATGTTTTTGTGCATTGTCTGCGGTGCGCAATAAAGCCAGTGCAGAGAGCGTGTGCATGGGTGCACAGGCGATACCAATGCTGGGCATCAAAAATACGGTGTGCTCATTGACCCGCAATGGGGTACTAAGCTCACTTAACAAACGATGCACCGCAAGGATGGCGAGCGCTTCGGATGAGAGTTGCGGCAGAATAAACCAGCATTCGTTTTCATTGACGAAGACGAATTTATCTTTGCTACGTAAAACTGGATGTACACGAACCAGAAATTGGCGCTTTACCTCATCGGCGTATTCATCCAATAGCAGCGCAGCAATCCGCTCTGAACGCTGTAGCGACATGACTAAGACAGCGACCGACGAAGTCTCGCTAGCGGAAGCGATCACCGTTTGCAATTCTGAGAAGAAGGCACCGACCGACAGCAACTCCGATGAAGATGGAGACTGCGGTTGAGATGAGACTGGTGGTGTAACAGCTGGCGGCAACATGGATGTACTCTAAAAATTGGGGGGCAAACTACTGATGAACTGTCAATATGCTGCCCATCTACGACCTTTAAACTCATGTTAAGACGACGACTATCTTATGACGTTCTTCGTCTCACCCCTGATAAAAATCTCTGCAAGCCAGACCATACGCACCGTCTGGCAAACCGCGCAAGATCTTCATTCTCTCATTTTCTTCCGTATATTCTTGTAACATCAAATCAAGTAAGTTTGGTTTTGCCAACAAACTTTTATCAGCGGCGGTTAGTAGCAACACTTTTGGCTCTAGTCTGCGAATTTTATTATGTTCTAGCACAATCCCGACCTCACCTGTCGATAGTTCTATCATGCTGCCGACCGGAAAAATCCCCACAGCCTGAACAAACTCCTCAACCAACGGTGCATGCAATTGCACTCCCGCCTGTTTGAATAATTCTTTCATTGCATCAAAAGCCGAACGGGTAATGTCGTAAGGACGTGCAGAAGTCATTGCAGCAAAACTGTCCGCAATCGCGGCCATGCGCCCAAAAATACTGATCCCGCCACCGGACAAACCATATGGATAACCGCTGCCATCCAGACGTTCATGATGCTCGCTGATCCCTAGCATGACGTTAGGTGTTAGCGGTTCTTTGCTGACAAGAATATCAATACTGGCGGCAACGTGAGTACGCATTAATATGTTTTCATCGTCAGATAATTTGTCTGGTTTTTTCAGCAGAGTATCGGGTAATTCCAGCTTGCCGATATCAAGCAACAAGCCGATCAAACCTAGCTCGGTTAACTGCTGGCGAGAAAACCCTAAATGACGACCCAGCGTCATCATATAGATAGCGACTTTTAAACTGTGCGTGTAGGTGCTGGTATCTTCTGCATGCATGCGCACCAGCCACATCAATGCAGATGGATTAGCGATCACGCTTTCGCTCAATAACTGCACCGTAGGCTGAATCTCTTCTAATGCAATGCTGTGATCGTTTTGGATATCGGAGGATAATTTTTTTAATACATCGTCAGCTTGCCTGATGCCAGAACGAGCATAACTAAGTTCCTCCTGAATCGGTATTTCACTTTGATACACAACCAGCGGAATTGAGCTTGGCAAATAATCGCGTTTGCGTTTGCGCGCGGCTAATTTACGAAAATTTTTACCGCGCTCATGGGTTTTATTCTGCTGTTGCTGCAAACGCCAGTTTTGCCAGCGTTCAAGCCAGCTCAGCGGAGCAAAGACGACGTCACGCGGATATAAATTAGCGATTAACTGAGTAAACTGAGGAGTTGAACTTGGGGTTAATTTGCTAGTCCGATCAGCCCGTCCGTTTGAGGTATTTTTACCAGCTGATTTTTGTGAATTACTACGCTCTTTGGAGGCATAGCGTAAGTAGTATGGCTTCGGTTGCTTACTGCTGCCCGACCGTTTTTTAGAGCCACCTCTTACGCTGATAGATTTATCAGGACGTTTGAATATCCCATCCAACCATCCCCACAGAGACTCCAACATTCCAGGAGATTCAGAAAGGTCATTTTTGCTATCTGATCCGTCGTTTGCTTTTGTATTTGATTTACCCGCACTATTGCTTACAGCGGCCTTATCACCTGCAATTAATTTGGTAGCGTCGGATTGTGCCGCCAACTCATGCAGACTATCCCAAGGCAAATGTAATAAAGATGAGGGACTACTGCGTCTGGGATCGATCACGACCTCACGTACCAGTGATTGCAGTGTCGTTAAATCCAGCATTTCTGTGAGCAAAAAACCTTGCAACATGAAAGGTGAATTGACCCAAGGCCGATCCAACTCAGAGATAAACATCCCTAAACGCAGATCGTCAATACTGACTCGCAGTGACTGGCTTAATTTTTTTTGCTGTTGGGTCACGAAACAGTATTGAGCTAAGTAAGTAGAGTAAATTAAATAAGATTTTATTAAGCCCATCAAAAATGTGAACTTATTTTTGCCCATCATAGCGGGACTTGGTTAAAAAAACTACCGTTGCAAGGTGTAAATAAAAATCCCACAACAAAGTGAGATTTTATTCACAAAAAAACCTGTTTCAACCTAAAAAAGACGCTTTATCTATTTATAAATCACCCAGCCTAAGTCGATATCAATAATCACATCAGTCCTAGCGCGGTTAATAACTACTCATCCATCGCAGGCAATATCTGCACCTGCAAGGCGCTGGCTTCTACTTTTGTATGATAAATCTTATGGGTCGCTTTGATAAAGTCACTATCTTTCGCTTCAAAAATATTCGGTACATACGTCTGCGGATTACGATCTACAAACGGAAACCAGCTTGACTGCACTTGCACCATGATGCGATGACCACGCTGGAAAGTATGTAGCACATCATTAATACCAAATTTTACTTTAGTGACCTCATTTGGCACAAACGGCTTGGGACTGGAAAAACTATCTCGGAAACGCGCCCGGAATGGTTCGCCCCGCACCAGAGTTTGTTGCCCGCCACGATTGATATCGCCTTCTGTTGTCGGCATCTCGGCGGGATTGACATCAATCAGCTTGACCACAAAATCAGCATCGGTACCGGTGGTACTGACAAACAAATCTGCCGTCAATGGTCCGGCAATCGTGACATCACGTTCCAGCACATCAGTCTGATACGTCACCACGTCTGGGCGACGGGAGGCAAAACGCTGATCCGCCGCCACATATTGATTGCTCCAATTAGTAGAAATCTCAGTGGTGTAAGGCACTGGTTTGGCGGGATCACTGACGTACTCATCAAACTTGGTGTTAGTGCTGGTGCTGGCGTTTGAAGTTGATGTAGAGCTAGAAGCAGACATCGCCTCGTCAGCAGGTGCTTTAAAACTAAGCTTGCCGTTGGCTTGGAAATACAGCGATTTGCTCTCAGTATTCTTAGGTGGCCATGCGTCAAAGCTGCGCCAGCGGTTGGCACCGGTTTCAAACATCCATGCCTCGGACAAATTAGGCTTGTCGCCACCCTTTAAATGGTATTTAAAAAACGCAAATTCAACGGGCTGATAACTCAGCGCGGTCTTAAAACCAAAGTTAGCGTCACCTATTTTATCGCCATCACCGCGGGTCCAGCCGCCATGTGTCCATGGACCGATCACGATGCTATTACTGATGCCGCGATTTTGCTTTTCGATAGCTTTATAGGTTTGCAAAGGACCATATAAATCCTCGGTGTCATACCAGCCACCGACCGTCAGTACCGCAGCTTTAATATTTTTTAAATGCGGTAACAAATTACGGCTTTGCCAGTAGGCGTCGTAATTAGGATGTTGAATAATCTCATTCCAATACGGGATTTCATTTTTAAAATATTTAGGATTAGCGTTGGACAACGCACCTAAGTCGATAAAAAACTGGTAGCCGTCTGGCGTGCCATAAGAGAATGGTCTGGACTTATTCAGATCGGTCGGCACAGGGCGTGGTTTGCCAAAACCACTAAAAAATCCAAATGCCATCTGTAAGTTGAAAGCGCCATTACGATGCATATCATCGCCACGAAACCAGTCTGCAATCGGTGCTTGCGGTGATACTGCTTTTAAGGCCGGGTGCGAATCAATCGCGCCTGCCGAGGTATAAAAACCCGGGTAAGAAATACCCCATTGACCGACCTTGCCATTGTTGTTGGGGATGTGTTTGATCAGCCAGTCAATGCTGTCATACGTGTCGGTACTCTCATCAAAATCGGTCTTGGTCTTATTCTCTATTTGTGGCCGCATATTGACATAGTCACCTTCTGACATCGTGCTGCCACGCACGTCCTGGAACACAAAAATAAAACCTTCTTTTTCATATTCTGCTGTGGAGCCCAGGGCTTTTTTATAATTCTCACTGCCATATGGCGCAACTGAATACGGCGTACGTTGCATCAACATGGGATAGCGCTTGCTGCTGCTGGCATCGTTGGGAATATATACCGCAGTAAACAAGTGTTTGCCGTCACGCATAGGGATGCGATATTCAAATTTGCTGTAGTTTTTCCGGATGTAATCGCTACGCTGCTTTAGCTGTTCTGCTTTGGTCTGCTCGGCCTTATTGTCAGCTCTGTTATCGGCGTCACCAGGCGCTTGTTCGTTTGTATTTGATGCGTAACTACTGAGGTTGGCGGTAGTTGCATAGCTGCTGATATGCGCAGTGCCGATAGTCACAACAGCGCCTATCACAGCGCGCCTCATCAAAAGCGATACCAATGGTAATTTGCTCATAGTCTTTTCTTTATTGTGGGTTTTGAGAACAGTTTAGGCAGGCTGAATGGACAAGCTGAACAACTACAAGTTCCCATGTGCCAAAACCGTTACAGCATCGTGTTGTTGAATAGTGCGGAATCAAAATCGGGATGTGCGGCTGCTACAATTTGTCAGGATCAAAGTCCGGCAATCCTGGCTCGATCTGACTCAAACTATCCACCCCTTTTGCCTGTGCTAACACCAAGGCCTGACGTGCCCGTTCTAACATTACTTCGGCGCTGTCGCCTTGTGCATTGGTCGTAAGCCCTGTGCAAAACGTGATGTTGAGATCAGGCGCAATGCTGTTCCAGTCAACCGCAGCATAGGTTTTTTTTAGGCGGGTAATCGCTTTAACGCTTTGGTCTATCCAGGTGGTTGGCATGACGATCGCAAATTCATCTGCATTGGTGCGACCGAAAGAATCCAGCGTACGCAATAGTAATTGCGCCTCATCGGTTAATTTTCGCAATACCTGGACGGCGACACTACGACCTTGTTTGTCCATGATTGCTTGAAAATTATCCAGCTTGATTAGCGCCACCGTAAAAGTGTGGCCGGTACGATGCGATCTCGCCAGCTCGTCATTTAACCGGTCAACCAGGGCTGAGCGTTTTAAGGCCCCCGTCAACGGGTCGTGCCGGGTCATGCGCTCCAGATGCGACAAAACGGTTTCCAGCACGGGCAAAACATCTTCTGTTTCGGCACCGGTTTTCAGGCTGTGGATCGCCTGGGACAATTTAAGTTGGGCATTGCGGTCGTTGGGGTTGTCAATAGCCATTGGCATTCCTGATCTTTACATCTAATTTGGTTTGATGATGTATTTGATTACATGAGTCAGACGATAATAGCCTTACTCTACCATTTTGATATTTTCTGTCAGTAATTTTCTATGTCTGCTTTGCCTCTTTTTAATTTTCCGGCCTCGCCCTGTCAGCGACTGGAAAGCCGCTTCTTCGCCGATCTGGAGGTGTGGATAAAGCGCGATGATTTGCTACATCAGCAAGTCTCAGGCAATAAATTCCGTAAATTGAAGTATCCGCTACAAGCTTTAGCGGGGCGTTCGCCTTGCCTGGTAACGATGGGTGGCCCTTGGTCAAACCATCTGCATGCGACTGCCCACGCCGCTGCGTTGTTGGGCTGGCGTACGATTGGTTTAGTCCGTGGCGCCCCAGAAGTGCAGTCGGCAACGCTGGATGATTGTCGCCAACTGGGTATGCACATCGTCTGCGTGACGAGAGAGGAATATCGCCAGTTGCGCCAGCCAGACGATCGCTGGCGTCAGCATGTGCCAGCGCCATGTTTTGCTGGGGCAGATTATGTCTGGCTGCCAGAAGGCGGCAGTAGCGCGGCAGCTTTGCATGGCGTAGCAGAACTGGTGGACGAGGCCATTGACCAGACCAGATTCATCCCAGACAGCATCGTACTCGCCTGCGGTACAGGCGCAACCCTGGCGGGCGTATTGGCAGGGTTGCGCGGACGCAGTCAGGCTGTGGGTATTGCGGTTTTGAAGAGTGCCGACTACCTGCATGCCGATATCTCTCGTCTGCTGCAACAGGCAAGCTATCCGGCCCACGCCAATTACCAATTACTTACCGGTTACCATCAAGGCGGCTACGGCAAAGCACCGCCAGCGCTGCGCCAGTTTTGTAGCGAATTTTCGCAAGAAACTGGCATCGATATTGAACCGGTTTACACCGGAAAAGTATTTTACGCGCTGATGCAAATGGCACAGTCAGGTGAGTGGCGAGGCGGTCGCCGGGTCTTGGTATTGCACACAGGAGGCTTGCAAGGCGCCCGCGGTTTTGCGTAAGTCCTGCAAGTTGTATTTTTATATACTAGATAGGTGTATGAGTTAAAAACCGCCTATTGTCCAATATTTACTTGGACAACTAAAAATACTCCCCTAATTTTTACATTATTAGCTTTATAAAATGAATAAAATTCTGATCCTCGGCTATGTCTGGCCGGAACCTTGCTCCTCTGCTGCCGGTAGCCGGATGATGGAGTTGATTACGCTGTTTCGCGCCCAGAATTGGGAGGTGTTATTTGCCTCTGCTGCCGCTTTATCCGAGCACCGTGCTGATTTGGCGGCGTTGGGCGTGGCGGAAAAAAGTATCGCGCTCAACTGCGCTACTTTTGATAGCTTTATCGCTGCTTATCAGCCGGATATGGTGTTGTTTGACCGGTTTTTTACGGAAGAACAGTTCGGCTGGCGAGTGGAGGCGATGTGCCCCGATGCTCTGCGCGTATTGGACACGACCGATCTGCATAGTCTACGGGATGCCCGGCATCAGTTGTTAAAAGCGACCCAGCATCATTGCCGCAATGAGGCCGAGCGTTACCAGGCTGGTCCTGTATTAGCCTCGCCGGAGGCATTGCGTGAAGAAATGGGCGGAACGCATGGACATCAAGGAGTCGCCCAGCGCGAAATTGCCGCGATTTATCGCTGCGATCTGACCTTGATGATCTCCGATGCGGAGGTCAATTTGCTGCAACAGCAGTTTGGCGTTCCCGCCATGTTATTGCATCACTGCGCCTTGATGCTGATGCCCTCATCTGCAGCGCATCAGGCACGGCCAACATTTGAACAGCGCGCACATTTTTTCAGTATCGGTAATTTTCGCCATGCGCCCAACTGGGATGCAGTGTTATGGCTAAAACATGCTTTGTGGCCAAAAATCCGTGCGCAATTACCCGATGCACAATTGCATGTAGCTGGCTCGTACCCGCCACCTAAAGCCACAGCCTTGCATCATCCTAAGCAAGGTTTTCATGTGGTGGGCTGGGTGGCGGACGCACATCAGGCCATGTTGCAGGCGCGTGTCTGCCTGGCGCCTTTGCGGTTTGGTGCGGGGATCAAAGGCAAACTGGCAGATGCGATGGCATGTGGCACGCCAAACGTGACGACCGCGATTGGGTGCGAAGGTATGCAGGGTGATTTGCCTTGGGGCGGCGCACAGGCAGATGATGCAGTCTCGTTTGCTAATGCCGCCGTGGCGCTGTATCGGGATCCAGCCTTATGGCAGCAGGCGCAAGCAAATGGCGACCGGATTTTGCAACTACGTTTTGATCGTGACGTCATCGCAGCAGCTTTGTTAGATCGCTTGCAAGAGGCTTATCAGCAGCGGGCAGCGGGACGGCAGGCCAATTTTGTGGGCAGCATGTTGCGCCATCATCACCATAAAAGTACCCAATACATGTCGCAATGGATTGCTGCAAAAAATCAACTCTCGGCGCTGCAACCGCTTGCGCCTGATCAGACCGATGGTAAAGGGTGATCAGGAATTTTTAGTCGTATGAATGAACGCTGTTAATAACGGTATTCATCCACCAGATGTTTATGAAAACTATATTTAGTCCCACCTTGTAAAACATCAATCAGTTTTTTAGCATTGGCGGCAGAAATAAAAATATCCGCCACGCCATCTTTGACGCGGAATTTAGTCGCCGGACTAAGGATATTGTTGGGCTTGATCGTCAGGTGACGGATGATTTTGGCTTTCTCATTGCAGATCAAAAAATGACATTCTTTTTTGAAATTCGCCAAAGGAATGTTTAACCACCAACCTTCATCGGCGACATAGCGCACCACTTGCGAGAACTGGGTATTGCTGTCATTGAGCAGCTTGACTTGTAGCGAGTCATTGGCGATTTGTATGGCTTCGGATTTGTTCATAATAGCTTGGGCTTAATAGTGTCGTGATTTGCGCAAGGATACACGTTGACTAGCTCAGACTTGGAACAATTATCGGCGGAGCCAGAAATTTTTTAGAAATGAGCGCAAAATAGTTTGCATGCGAAGCTTGGGATTTGCTTTGATTTAGCTCTGATTCGGTTTTGGTTTTGCCTTAATTATTGCAAATGGTCAGTTAGCTGCCGCCAAGCTTTTTCATACCCTTTGTTGTCAAAACATTCAGGAGATTTTTACTATGTCACTATTCAATACATCCTTTTCATTATCCAAACTGACCTCGCTCCCATTATTGCTGGCCGGTTTGTTATCGTTCTCATCCGCCTATGCTGCTGAGCGGACTTTTTTTGAAGCACCATTAGATAACGCCGAAGTTACCTCGCCGTTTAAAGTCAAATTTGGCCTGGAGGGCATGAAAATCGCTCCGTTGGGTGATATGACCGCCAAAACCGGCCATCATCATTTGATCATCGACGGCGGCGCTATCCCTGCCGGTACCTCTGTCCCTATGGACGCGACGCATATCCACTATGGCAAGGGTCAGACCGAAACCGAACTGACTCTGCCTCCAGGCAAACACACCTTGACTCTGCAATTTGGCAACGGTGCACACCAGTCTTATGGACCGGAGATGAGTAAAACCATCACCGTGACCGTATTGCCTGCGGCTAAATAACTGAGTTTTAAGCGAGTGTTTAATTAAGTAATAAGTTGAACACGGCGCCGGGTACTAAATCATAAAATACTATGTATGGAAAATATACTCCTATAGAGTATATTTTAATTTTCCATGTAAAATAAAGAGGAAAAGCATAATTGAATAGATTTAAAGGGGAGTATATTTATATTTAGATGTAAGCTGAGACTGCGCGTTCGATTTTTTGTTAAAACGGAGGCGCATTTTTTAACATCATCACTCATTCGGTTCAGCGTTTAGTCGCGCACCCGGTTCATCGCTCAGTTCTTCACTATCCGGCTTGAGCAAAACTAGCCAATCGCTGAACTATTAAGTGGTGATGCAGAAAAAGTTTAGTACTCAAATCATTTTGTCCCATATTGTTTATCTCCAATTTCTAGGTTGCTAATTTGTATAGTTATGTCGCCATGGATATGTTTGTTCCCAATGAGGATGTTGCTCATTGGGAGCAGCAGCTCCCACTTCTGTATGGCAGCCAACGCTTGGTCATGTTGGTGGCACTGGCATGGCAATTTCGTCAGCGCGATACTAACTATTCTTTGCAGCTGGCAGATCAGGCCGAGACGCTTACCGCCAGATTTTTAAGGGGTGATATCGATAGCCGTGAATTAGCCAGTTTGCGAGCACGCTTGCTGCTGGTGAGAGCCGAGGCAAAATGGCTGATGGCCAAGTTCACAGAAGCAGAACAACTAGCCGCGGACGCTTTACATGTTTTTTTAGCGATTGATAGCGGCAATGGTAAAAAAGGTTGTTGTGATGCGCATTACCTGCTCGCCGCGATTGCGCTGGCGCGCGGCGACAGAGCCTTATTAGCCTCAGAGCTGGAGTTCGCGACGATTGCCGCGTTAGCTGCAAATGATGCCGAGCGCGAGATTATGGTGCAGTCTTTTCTTGCTAATCAAACTGCTTTAAGCAATTTGACGCTTGCGCAAGAGCGCTGGGGAGAAAGGTTTAGGGCAGATATGCAGAATGCGAGTCCTAATATTGCTGGCTGTATCTATGATTTTTTTAGCATCACTGCGGCTTTATCCAGCGATTTTGGACAAGCGATTACCTACGGTATTCAAGCGTATGAACACGCTTTACAAACAGGCCAAATCCGTCGTGCGGTAATTTTAACGACCAATATCGGCGATGCGTTTAATAGCCTGAATGATCATCAAGCCGCATTACAATGGATGCAAATTGGGCATGATCTTGCAATGCCCACCAACTGGCCGGGCAGCGTTGGTAGTTGCCAAATGCAATTGGCAGAAACCATGCGCCGTCTGGGGCGTTTAGAAGCAGCTAGGGGATTATTGAACGATACCATCACGATTCTGGCGCCAATGTCAGAGTCGCGCGTGTATATGATGGCGCTACGTTACCAGAGTGATTTGTTGCTGGATTTGGGTGATTACCAGCAGGCATTGCAAGGTTTTCGCTTGCTTCAAGAAAAAGCCGATGTCCGTGATCAGTTTGATTTTAGAATCGGTGCACGGCGTGGCCAAGCGCATGCCTTGTCGATGCTGGGTCAGCCTGCCGATGCGTTGGCGATTGCCGAACAGGCGCTCTTGCTAGCGCGACATAGCCAGGACAGTTATCGCCGGATAGACGTCTTGCGGGTGCTGGCGGCGATTCATATGCGGCATCACTTACCGCCACCAGCCGACATGCAAGAGGCTAGCGCAGCGCTATATTATTTAAAACGTGCATTGGATATTGCCAGCAATATCAATGGCTACACTATTTCTGGCGAACTGCTAGAGGAAGTGGCGGATGCCCAGGCAGAAGTTGGTAATTATGAGGATGCGTTTGGACTTGGCAGATTAGCCATCGCTGCACGTGAAAAAATTCATAATCAAGAAGCCACTAACCGTGCGACTGCTATGCAGCTTAGCCATCAGACTGAACGTATGCGAGCCGAAAGCGAGCATCTGCGACAGTTGGCAGACGCAGAAGTAGAACGCGCCAGAGTACTGCAACAATCCAGCGTGATCTTGGAGCGTCTGGGTATGGTCGGTCAGGAAATTACCGGCAGCTTAGATGCTAATGCGGTCTTCCAGGCACTGAACCGTCACGTCCATGGCTTGCTGCATGTCACTGCGTTTGTGATATACATCATGGACGCAGATCAGCAAAGCATGACGTCCGCCTTTGGTGTAGAAAATGGCGAGCCGATCGCGCACGACACGGTGTTGATGTCGAGTGAGATTTCTCATTCCGCTCGCTGCGTCAGAGAACGCAGGGAGATTCTTGTAGAGATTTCGCCGGATGAAGAAAATCCGGGCTTACTCCCCGGCACAGAACCAGTACTGAGTACTCTATTTGCCCCCTTGATGAGTGCTGATAAGGTGCTTGGCGTGATAACCATACAGTCCTCCAGACAATATGCGTACGGCGAAAGAGAGCGCATGATTTTTCGCACACTTTGTTCGTATGGGGCGATTGCGCTTGCCAATGCGGATGCGTACCGACGTCTGACGCAAACGCAAGAGCATTTAGTCGCGCAAGAAAAATTAGCTGCCTTAGGTGCCTTAGTAGCCGGTGTGGCACATGAATTAAATACACCGATTGGTAATTGCCTGCTAGTCGCCAGCACTTTGCAGGACAACACCACGAATCTGCTTAGCAAGCTCCATCAGCAAAATTTGCGCCGATCCGATCTGATTGCGTTTTGTGAAGATGCCAGAACTTCCTCAGAGATTATGATGCGCGGTTTAAGTAGTGCGGCTACTTTGGTCAGCAGCTTTAAACAAGTCGCTGTTGACCGCACCTCAGAGCAACGTCGCCCGTTTGAATTACATCAGGTATTACACGACATTATTTCGACCTTAAATATCCGCATTGGACATGCTGGCCACACTATATTGTCAGATATACCTTTGATGATTCGGATGGATAGTTATCCGGGTTCGCTAGGGCAAGTCATAACTAATTTAATCGAGAATTCTATTTTGCATGGCTTTGATCATGGCAAACCTGGCACCATGCGCTTGAAGGTATCGCAGCCTGATACTCAGCGTGTGATGATTCATTTCTCTGATGATGGTGTCGGCATTGCGGAAGAGAATTTGAAGAGGATTTTTGATCCATTTTTTACGACCAAGCTAGGGCAAGGGGGTAGCGGTTTGGGATTAAATATTTGTTACAACATCGTCACCTCGATTTTGCAAGGGCAACTTAGCGTAAAGAGCAAGCCGGGAGAGGGTTCGACTTTTTCTTTGGATTTACCGCTGGTAGTGTGAGCCATGCTGAACAATACTGAAAATTGATCTCCCTAAAGCGAACTTACTTTAGTTCGGCATCTAATTGCTGAAAATACTTGTCTTCTAATTTTTGTGTATCAATTTTGTCCAGGGCAGCATTGAAGGCTTTTTGAATTGCCAGCCCTCGCTCGTTGCGCTGAAAACAGATGTGCATAGAAAATTTTGCTAACTCATGAGGATAATATTCGATCCGGTTTTTATCTGCCTGCAAGCTCGGTTCCGACGCCAGCAGCTGATGCAAGACATACTTATCAATCACGATCACATCGACTCTATGCGCTAGCAATTTGCGCAGATTGCTGACATCGGAGGGTGCTGCATCGGTATCCAGCACCCGCTGTTTGACCATGGCATCAAACTCTTCTCCATTAGCGTAATCTTGCACAATACCGATTTTAATACCGCGTAAATCATTGAGCTTAGTCCATTGGAATGGTCGCTCTTTGAGATACGCAAAACCCACCACGCTATGCCCTAACACACCAGAAAAGTAGCAAGTTTTTTCGCGCTCTTTTAAATAAAACGCCGGAAAATAACCCGCGTAATTAGGATCATTTAATCCTGCGTAAACGGTACGACTCCAGGGAGAATAACTAATTTTGGTGTCCATGCCGATTTGACGTGCCGCGACTTTAACAATGCCTGCGGTCAAGCCTTCTTGATGTAAACGTGAGCCTACATACGGCGCCCACTCCAGGCTGGCCAAACGCATCACTGGATTATCCGCGGCAAATAGAGGCGACATCCCAAAGGCATACATCAGGATGGCAGTGACAGGAATACATCTAATCTTCAAGGCAATGACTCGGCAAAAGTGATGATGTAGTTTAGCGTAAGTTGTGTGGGTATTGCGCTAAGCTTATTCCTAAGTGTTGCGCTTTGGCAAAACATATATTTACTCCTGGTTCTATGTCGTCAGAGCAAAAAAGCAAGAGTCTTCAAGGTCCGCCCAAAACTATTTTGACTATTTTAGTAGTACTACGTAGCCTGAGTGAACTCGCTTCAGCAACGCCTTATTCATGTTTAAAAAATCGT
Source organism: Undibacterium sp. RTI2.2 (assembly GCF_035018705.1). Taxonomy (NCBI): domain Bacteria; kingdom Pseudomonadati; phylum Pseudomonadota; class Betaproteobacteria; order Burkholderiales; family Oxalobacteraceae; genus Undibacterium; species Undibacterium sp. RTI2.2. Next base: position 136,842 of record NZ_JASJXN010000007.1, read on the forward strand.
GCTGGCAGCGGTAAAAAGCGCTCCGCCAGTTTGTGATAGAGCGGCGTCGGGCAGATGAATTTGGAGATTGCGCTGGCAATCACGGATGCTGACATCAATGGCACTAACATTTGGTGACTATCCGTCATTTCCATCATGATAATGAATGAGGTCACCGGTGCGCGAGTCACACCAGATAAGTAGGCCGCCATCACCAATAATACGATCGCGCCATGGGTTGCCAAATTGGGAAATAGTGTCGCGATGTTATCGCCAATACCCGCACCAACCGCAAGTGAGGGCGCGAAGATGCCACCGCTAATGCCGCAAACGGATGAGAGCAAGGTGGCAATCAATTTTGATATACCAAAATACCAAGGCAATGTACCGCTGTCTTCCAACGTTAAGCGGGTAGATTGGTAGCCTGTGCCAAACACCAAGCCGTTCGTGTAAATACCGATCAGGGCAACGATTAAGCCACAAACAGCGGCAAATAACAGCGCCCGGTTTCTGAGCAGATTCGCCAGTCGTGGCGGCAATCGTGACGATACAGATATCAATAATTGACTGAACAGACCACCAGCGCCACCGCCGATCATTCCGCATACCAAAATCGCCCAAACACCGGAGCGCCAATCAAGTTCAGCTCCGGTAGATCCAAAGTAGGTGTAATTACCCAGCAAAGACAATGAGATCAGGCCGGAGACGATCACGGTAATCAAAGTAGAGCTGTTCGCACTAAACGCATGCCGTTTACTCAATTCTTCAATGGCAAACATAATGCCAGCCAGCGGGGTATTAAACGCTGCCGCAATCCCCGCAGCACCACCCGCTAAAATCAGCGTCCGGCGGGCTTCAGCATTTTGAAAAGGGCCGCGTCCATAAAACATATGCATGATGGAAGCGCCGATTTGTACGGTGGGACCCTCGCGCCCGATAGACGCACCTATCGTCAACCCGCCCAAAGTGAGCAATATTTTTCCGATAGCGATACGCAATGACAGTAGCTTGCTATTTTTAGCGGTATCGAGCGTATTAATAGCGGCAACCGTTTGCGGTATACCGCTCCCCTGCGATCCCGGGAAAAAACGCCTGCTCAGGTATGCCAGCAGCGCAAAACCTAGAGGCATAAAAATTAATGGAGAATAAGGCGCAGCTGTCAGTACCCAATTATTTAACTTACTGGCCTGCTCACCACCAAATGCTAAGCCGACAGCCATCGTCCCTACCAGCAAAGGACCTAAAATCCAGGCGGCACCGCGATGCCAGATATCCACAATTCTAAAAATGAGGCTGGAAGAGAGCACCGGATAGCGCACTCTGAGGCGAGGAAATTGCATAATAGAACCTGTGACGCCTTTGGGTTGGCAGTGAAATATAAGAGCGATATTTTTCTCAAAAATAACAGAATAAGTTTCGTCAAATTATATTTGCACAAATGTAGATATGGTACACTTTAATCGCTGGAGATTTGCAATGACAAAAAAAATTAGACAAAAAAAAGACATCGTGAAAAACACGGCAATAGATATAAAAAAGGTCATGGCGAAAGACAAAGCTAAACATAAACCGGAGGTGGCAGTTAGCGCCAACCTAAGGCTGGAAATTTTAAAAAAGCTTAGAATTGTTATTCGTGCAGCACAGCAGCATTCGCTTTGGATAGAAAAACAATGTGGTGTAAACGGCGCACAGTTATGGATTATTCAAGAGTTACATGAATCGACAGGTCTACGCGTTGGTGAATTGGCGAAAAGATTGGCCATACATCAAACCACTACCAGCAATTTGTTAGATGGATTAGATAAGCGTGGTTATATCGTTAAAACGCGCGATCCAAATGATCAAAGAGCCGTTGTGGTGAATTTGACAGAATCGGGAACTGGCTTGTTAATGGCGGCTCCAAAACCTGCCAGAGGCTTGCTACCCGAAGCGCTCTTGCAGCTAGATGATCCTTGTCTTGATGACTTGAATAATGGTTTGCAGGGTTTGCTGAACAGTATTGATATTCTGGATGAGGGTTTCGAGTTGTTGCCGTTACCATTTACGATGTAAACATTATTTACATGCTTAAAAGTTTTGAACCTTACTTTGTTTTAAGTTCTTCACAGAGCATAATTTTTTAGAAGAAAATTACGATTGAACCATCAATATTTTGATGGTTCAATCGTCGATAGTTCGATAGTGATTAACCAATCGGTCTAGTTCAAGGAGATCCTATGTCATTGCATCATCTGCGCAGCCTCTTGCTAGTGGCTTTGATGGGATTGTGCTTATCGATATTGCTGGCACATGCAGACGACAAGCTTAATCCAGCTCCCGTTATCAATCCGGCTAAACCAACTGTGCCCGTCAGCCTGCCGGTGCATACACAACCTGACTGGTCTGCGCTTTCGCCCAAACAAAAAGAGGCGCTTACACCTTTAGTGAACGAGTGGAAAGGCATTGATGACATCAGAAAGAAAAAATGGGTGGAAATCGCCAATCGGTATGAGGGGATGAAGCCGGAAGAAAAATTTCGCGTTCAAGAACGCATGCGCGCTTGGGTCAAGCTCACACCAGAGCAGCGTACGATCGCACGCGAGAATTACATACGGAGTGTGGCTCTTAAAGCACAGCAAAAGACCGAACAATGGAAGCAGTATCAGCTGTTAAGTGAGGCAGATAAAGAGCGGCTGGCATCAGAAAAACACAAAGCCAGGTTGACCAATCTGCAATCAAGTAGTTTAAAACCACAAAATCCAATATCGCCTTTAAAAGTGGTTTCTGCGCCTGCCAAAACTACGCCGGTCAATCCTCAAGCTCCCAATACTGCTTTAGCCAGTGAGCCTATGCGTCAATAAACTTAGAACTCGCAAATCAGATCTGATAACGCCGATAAATATGTCGGTCGCATGGACTCATCGCCCGCCAGTTCTGGGAAGTGAAAATCTTATTTTGATAACAGAACCAATGCTCCTTCCCGCCTCTAGGTCAACATCGTCGTTGGCCTTTGCCCACTTTCACTGGCGCCACCACTTGTGAAAATGTCTCTATTATCAGCAAATAGGGATTGCCCGCCAAGATGCTTGAGACGGTCGGCATTTGTTGTTCGCTTCTGCTCATCTAGCCACCTGAACGACGCGGTATTTCTGCCAGATTGATCAGCAGACTAAACAATTTTGGTTCCCCGTTCGAGCCAAATTTCCCAATGCATCTGGCCTGGTCAAGGCGAATGGTCAGAGAATTCTGACTGATTCCTTTACTTCTTTCTTTTGATTTACAAGCAAACGAAATATTTTTAGATTATGATCGGCATCTATTGCATAAATTACGACTGTAATTTATATTGGCAGTGGAAGTTCCTTCTGATGAGAAAGAATGTGCTGCCGGAAGTGCGATGTGAAATGATAAGCTCGATGTAAATTGGTAAGCTACATGCAAAGCTAATTTGTTGATAGCGCCGGATCATTCCACATGTGATTTGAAATTTGACAAGGATGTCTATGTTTTCCCAAGCACTTTCTAAATGGCTGGACAAGCGTGGTTTTCATTACGCCTGGATCATCGTCATCATTACCTTTATGACAGCGCTGTCGTCTTCGGCTGCGCTTGGCTTGCCCGGTGCACTGATGCAGCCATTGAGCAAAGAGTTTGGCTGGAGTGTTGATCAGATTTCTTCAGCGCTCGCGGTTCGTTTTGCCTTGTTCGGTCTGATTGGACCATTTGCAGCAATTCTGATGGAACGGTTTGGCCTGCGTAATATTGTGGTGACCGCACTAAGCTTGATCGCAACCGGCTTGATCTTATCAACCCGCATGACCGCGTTTTGGCATCTGGTTGCTTTGTGGGGCATCACGATAGGCATAGGATCGGGGTTAACCGCTTTGGTGCTGAGTGCGATCGTATCTAATCGCTGGTTTGAAACCCATCGCGGTCTGGTGATTGGTCTTTTGACGGCAAGCTCGGCGACCGGGCAACTGGTATTTTTGCCCGCGGCGGCATGGCTTACCGAGCATCTGGGCTGGCGCATTGCGGTGTTACCGGTCTCATTTAGTTGCGCTGTAGTAGCAATCGCTGCCTTCTTTTTCATGCGCAATCGTCCTTCAGAAGTAGGACTTATACCCTATGGTGCTGATCCGGCGATTGCCATCCCGCCAGTGGCGCCTGTTAAATTCAGTTTTAGTATGCCGTTTACAATTTTGCGTGAGGCGGCAAGTCAGAGAGTGTTCTGGATCTTGTTTGGCACCTTTTTTATTTGCGGCCTCAGCACGAATGGCTTGATCCAAACCCATTTCATTTCTTTATGTGGTGACTCTGGTTTGGCGGCGGTACCTGCGGCCTCTGTATTGGCCATGATGGGTGCTTTTGATCTGGTCGGTACCATCTTGTCTGGCTGGTTGTCGGATCGCTATGACAACCGTAAATTACTGTTCTGGTATTACGGCTTGCGTGGTTTATCCCTGTTTTGGTTGCCTTACTCCGAATTCACGCTGTATGGCTTGTCCTTGTTTGCGATGTTTTATGGCATGGACTGGATCGCAACGGTACCGCCGACGGTCAGATTGACCACCGCCACTTTCGGTAAAGAACGCGCTGGCATGGTGTTCGGCTGGATATTTGCGGGACATCAACTTGGCGCCGCCGTGGCGGCTTATGGCGCGGGTCGTGTCAGAACATTGATGCTGACTTACAACCCGGCGTTGTACACGGCTGGTGCAGCATGCTTACTCGCCGCGCTGTTGGTGATGATGATTAAGCGGCGGGATTCTAAAGTAACTGAGCGTAAAGCAGCGTAAATTAATTGAGCATATTGAAAGCATTTTTGTAGCTTTCAATATGCTCAATTTGCACAATATCAAGCTTGCTACTGGCTAAGCGCCTGGCGCACAACACGTAAAAACTCATCGGACAGACCCGGCTCATTCACCACACGTGACAGCATCAGCGCGCCCACCATGCTGGCATATGCGACTAAGACCGCATCGCGCTTTTCTTGCGATGACTCTGCTTCTGCCAGTACAGTCAGTTGATCAAGCTGCTGACGCACACCGTCAGTCAATGCATCACGCACTCCCGAAGAAAGTCGTGCCACCTCAGGGCCAAGAGCGACCACTGCGCAACCAGCACCCGGATTGTCACGATGCTTAGGTGATAGATAAGAGGCCGTGATTGCCTCGAACGGTGCATCAGGATGTTTGGCTGCAAGCCTAGCCCATGAGCCGGCAGAATTCTCAAAAGTCCGCGCACAGGCTTCCACCATCAAATCTTCTTTTGAGTTGAAATTGCCATAAAACGCGCCATTAGTCAGCCCGGCAGCTTTCATCAGATCAGCTACACCAATACCGTTATAGCCATGCTCACGAAACAGTTTGGCGGCAGTATCAACGACCCGTTCACGATTTTTCTCGGCCTGTTCTCTGCTGACTTTCATGATGCTTCTTTCTATAGATTATTCATTACGATAATAATATAAAAATCATTGGGCAGGCAGATTGCTCGGCAAGTAGTAGATTCAAATGAAAAAATAGTCACTTTATTTAGCGACGATGATCTGTTTATGGCGTAGTCAGAAATGAATCAACTTTAGAACAGGACTTGCGCAAAAACCGCCCCAACTGCGTTGCAGCGACTCGCCCTACTAAAGTACTGCCGTCGACGCTACACCTTACCGGGACGATTTTGCTTAAGTCCGATAAGAATATGTAATATCAAATATGACAACGACCAATTACAGAGAACAAAGGCAAGGGGGTGTCAAACAGCGTGCAATACTTACCAGATTAGGGGTGGAAACAGCGTCCAAAAGTTTCCACCCTAGTGTGTCAC